>JAESRY010000079.1 GCA_016764415.1 Cycloclasticus sp.
TTTAAAAATCCAGAGCAGGGCGCTGTTGTTTTTGAAGACTTAGTGCGAGGCTCAATCTCCATTAATAATGAAGAGCTAGACGATCTAATCATTGCGCGTTCTGATGGTACGCCCACTTATAATTTAACCGTGGTGGTTGATGATTTGGATATGAATATGACGCACAACATTCGAGGTGATGACCATATCAACAATACACCACGCCAAATTAACATCATGAAAGCATTGGGAGCACAGTCGCCTAAGTTTGCTCATGTGCCGATGATTTTAGGTGACGATGGAGCGCGTTTATCTAAAAGGCATGGTGCAGTGAGTGTTATGCAATATCGAGATGATGGGTTTTTGCCGGAAGCGCTGTTGAATTATCTCGTTAGGCTGGGTTGGTCACACGGTGATAAAGAGTTGTTTAGCCGTGATGAAATGATTGAGCTGTTCGATATTACCGACGTTAACAAAACAGCATCTGCGTTTAATACAGAAAAGTTACTTTGGATTAATCAGCAGTACATTATGAGCAGTGACCCGGAAAGGCTGGTTGCTCCATTGGCTGATCAATTAACCGCCTTGGGTTGTGATGTCGACAATGGCCCCGCGTTGATAGACATTGTTAAAACGCAGCAAGAACGCGCCAAAACCCTAAAAGAAATGGCAGAAAAAAGTCTTATGTTTTATCAAGACTACGATGAGTTCGATGAAAAAGCCGCTAAAAAGAACTTAAAAGCCGCCGCTTTAGCGCCACTCGAAATGATGTTGGCTAAGTTTGAAGGGTTAACAGATTGGTCAAAAGAACCGTTACATCAGGTTATTTTAGATACCTCAGAAGCGCTGGAATTAAAACTTGGCAAAGTCGCTCAGCCTTTGCGCGTTGCATTAAGCGGTACGTCTGTGTCGCCAGCAATGGACGCTACTCTTTTTCTATTGGGTAAGCAGACGTGTATAAAAAATATCAAAAGAGGGATTGATCATATAAAAGTGAAAATTGTTGCTCAACAAAGCTAGACACAAAGTGCATCATTCAGTACAATTCGCGTCCTGCTAGAGGGGCCATAGCTCAGCTGGGAGAGCGCAACACTGGCAGTGTTGAGGTCAGCGGTTCGATCCCGCTTGGCTCCACCAATTTTTTGGTGAGAAAGTGATTTAGACGATTCACTTTTGTAAGATAAGAATTAGTCCCCATCGTCTAGAGGCCTAGGACACCGCCCTTTCACGGCGGTAACAGGGGTTCGAACCCCCTTGGGGACGCCATATAAATCAACCACTTACAGTAATGTGAGTGGTTTTTTTATGCTTGTACGGAACGAACAGGGTACTTTGTTTAAGAGACGGGGGTTAACCATATTTACAAAAAGCCACGTTACACACTGTAATGATTAAGTATTTATGTAAGGCCTCTGAGTCACATTGAGTAAAGTCTGTCTTTTTTGTGCTGGAGCTGTACTCCGGGTAACAGAATTGATTCTTTTATTGTTGTAATGCTGAATGTAATGTTCAATTGTTGTCACAACGGCGTGATGATTGACAGGCTCCTTAGTCTTAACTTTTTAAGCTTCTAAAAAAGCGCTCTGGAACTGCATTATATTCTAAGCGATTCGTGGTGGAGCCCCCCAACAATTCTCTCGTCGACTCACGCTTTGAGTGATACGGTGTAACGATAAGGATTATTTATACTGGTCAGTCGTGAACTAAACGCCTTCGTCTGAATGAAACATAACTCCATTATCGCTAGGCTAGACATTGTAATGGTAGGAATTAATCCTTGTCAGCTCAAGCCTGAATCATTTGTTTGAGACAACGAATAACCAACGATCGCACGTGATTCAAAATCAATAACGGTAGTAAGGTAACTACATAATAGCAAGCCATGCTCGTTCATACCGGATGATGCGACGTGGCGAACGTATGGTTTAACAAAAAAAATGTCTTAAGTGTTTTTTAAGCTTATTTTCATAATATGACACCAACTTTAAAAGTAAAGGTGACAATAATGAGCGTTAGAAGATCAGATTTTAAGTTAAAAGTAGAACGTCAATGTGTTGATGAAAAGCATAAAAAAATTCTTTTACCGCACTTATTTATTGATTTGGTCGCGGAAGATAATGTTGAAAGGTCATCTGTTGAAAAGCACATTGCTCGGCACTTCTATAAAAGCCATAAAGCAGAAATAGATGTGTTTTTACCAAATGTTCTTACCGCTAGAACGTCAAAAAATATCACCAGTACGGTTGGCTTTCGCTTAGGGAAGCAGGCTGAACCATTATATCTCGAGCAATATTTAAACAATAGTGCCGAGTCTTCATTAAGTGAAATTCTAAATCAGGTTGTTGCACGTAGCGAAATTGCTGAGATTGGAAATCTAACGTCTAGGTATCCGGGGGCAAGCCAAATGTTGTTTGTATTAGTGGTGTCAGTCCTTTATTCAGTTGGGGCTAAATGGGCGTTGTTTACAGCGACGCCTCATGTGCAAAAAATGGTCGATGATTTGGGTATTGAAATCATGGAGGTTTGCTATGAAAATCCAAATCAATTGAGCGACTCGGGTAAAAGCTGGGGCGGTTATTATAAGAATAGACCTAAAGTGATTGCTGGGAATCTTGAAGATGCATATGCCGCATTAAAGCGGCACCCGGTAGCTGGTTTTATGATTGAAAATTATCAGGTGACGATAGATGAGTTGGCGGGTCAATTGGACGTTGGCAAATAATGATTTCATTCGGCATTAAAAAGCTGGCGCTGAAGCAGCCAAATACGATTGCGTTAGTCGGCGAATTACGCGTTTATACGTATAGCGAATTAACTAAAGAAGTAGATGAGTTGGCTGTGCAGCTGATGCCGTATCTTAATAAAGTGGTTGCGCTATATGCCGACAACTCGCTTCAGTGGTTAATGATTGATTTGGCGTGCCAAATAGCAGGCGTTATTTTATTGCCGTTACCCAGCTTTTTTTCGGACCAACAGATTATCCATGCTGTTAATGAAGCAGGAGCTGTGGGGATTATTCATCAGCAATGCGAAAGGGTTAACAAATTATTCAACGGTACAGATAATGTGAATGTACTAGATGGTTTCATCTGTACCGATATTGAAGCTCTACAGAGCGTTGAATTGCCAAAAGGCACCTCTAAAATTACGTTTACATCGGGCTCAACAGGGCAACCCAAAGGCGTTTGCTTGTCTAACGAGCAACAACTATCTGTTGCAAGAGCAACTCAACAAGCATTGGAATTATCTGCTGGAACGCATTTGTCTGTTATCCCCTTTAGTACTTTGCTAGAAAATACTGCCGGTGCCTATGTCACGCTACTCAATGGTGGTTCGGTCGTTGCACTTCCACCTTCACAACTGGGTTTCAATGGCAGCAGTGGCTTTGAATTAGCAACGTTGCTTCAAGCTATTGAAAAGCATCAACCAGCCAGCTTGATTTTGTTGCCGGAATTATTAATGGCTGTTATGGGTACAGTAAAAGCAGGCTGGCGTATTCCTAAGTCACTAAAAATTATTGCGGTAGGTGGAAGCAAAGTATCAGCGGAGCTTATTCATGCCTCTAAAGAATGTGGACTACCCGTTTATGAAGGTTATGGTTTGTCTGAATGTTGTTCAGTTGTCAGTTTAAACACATTGAAAAGTAATAAAGTAGGCTCGGTGGGGAAGCCTTTAGGACACGTTGATGTACGTATTGAGAATGATGAAGTGGTTGTTTCTGGTAATACTTATTTGGGTTATGTGAACGATGATTTGACATGGCCCGACACAGATGTTTTCACAGGAGATTATGGCTATTTTGATGAAGATGGATATTTGTTCATTAATGGACGTAAAAAAAATCTACTTATATCAAGTTTTGGTAGAAACATTAGCCCTGAATGGGTTGAAAGTACCGCGTTAGGCAATGGAGTGCTTGAGCAATGCGTGATTTTTGGTGATCAAAAGCCTTATTGCGCAGCATTGGTATGGCCAAGAAGCAGTGAAATTAATGATCTGGATGTCGACGCGCATATTGCAAACGTTAATCAACAATTACCTGATTACGCTCAAATAAAAGCGTGGTCTAGGTTACCCATAAAATTAAGTTATTCAGAAGGGACACTGACCTCTAATGGTCGTCCTGTTAGAGACAGCATTAAAGCAATAAACCAGAAGCATATTAATCAATTATATTCGGAGTTATAACATTGAAATTTTTTAATCGATTACAAGTAGAAACAGAACAGACTAGAGCAGTATTATTATCGGCCCCGCTGATTACAAAAGCTCTGTCAGGCATGTTGACAAAGGAAGAATACACCGGGTTCTTGACCGAGGCATATCATCACGTAAAGCATACGGTGCCATTGCTAATGGCGGTAGGCGCGAGAATACCTGAAGACAAGGAGTGGTTGCGCAATGCCGTGGCGGAATACATTGAAGAAGAACTAGGGCATCAGGAATGGATTTTGAATGATTTGGCCGCTTGCGGTGTGGATAAAGAAGCGGTGCGACAGAGTGCGCCCGCGTTCGAAACAGAACTGATGGTGGCCTATGCCTATGACATGGTTAATCGGGTCGATCCGATTGGTTTTTTTGGCATGGTGCATGTGCTTGAAGGTACGAGTGTAACAACAGCAGACAAAGCAGCAGCATGCATAAAAAAATCACTGGATTTACCACAAAGCGCGTTTAGTTATTTGGTGTCTCATGGTTCGCTTGACCAAGACCATGTTAAGTTTTTTGAAGACCTTATGAACAAAATTGAATCGTCTGAAGAGCAGGCGTTGATTATTCATTGCGCGAAGAATTTTTACCGCCTCTATGGCAATATTTTTCGAAGCATAACGAATGAGCGGTTGGAATTAGCGTGTTAATCGATAAAACAGTTGTTATTACGGGTGCGAGTGGAGGTATTGGTCATGCCATTGCTCAATCTTTACATGATGCTGGAGCCAAGCTCATCTTAGTTGGTAGGAATAGCCAGAACCTAAAAACATTAAATAGAAAGTTAGGTGATAAGCACGTTGTAATCCAAGCGGATATATCCACAGAATCTGGGCGAGATACGATTGTTAAACAATGCCAAACTATAGGTGTCGTTGATGTGTTGATTAACAATGCTGGGGTAGGTCAATTTGATTTATTTGAGCAGATCAGTAAAGAAAAAATCAGCGAAATTATTACAGTTAACCTAACCAGTACAATATTATTAACACATTGTTTATTGCCCTTATTACAGCAACAAAACTCCGCAAAAATAATCAATATAGGCTCTACGTTTGGCAGTATCGGTTTCCCAGGGAGTAGCGTATACAGCGCAAGTAAATTTGGTATTAAAGGGTTTAGTAAATCGTTGAGTCGAGAAATGATGGGTAGTTCTATTTCGGTGCAGTATTTTGCACCCAGAGCGACTAAAACAAGCATCAATAACCAATATGTAGATGCTATGAATAAAGAATTGGGAACGAAAATGGACGCGCCAGAACAGGTAGCGGCGGAATTAATGTTGTTTATACAAACGAAGAAAAAGCAATATTTTGTTGGCTGGCCAGAAAAGTTATTTGTTCGTATTAATGGATTGTTCCCAGGGGTTGTTGACGGATCCATTGCAAAGCAATTACCTGTGATTAAACGTTTTCTTAAACAAGCTAAGCATTAAATGAGTAAGGTATTACGTAAGGTTAAAGTGGAGATGATTTTACGCCGGTTCAATGAAACTTATGCCCTTTGGGTATAAACTAACGGTATGTATATTTTACTTGTTGAAGATGATGTGTCGCTGTCGGAGGCACTGAACAAAGCTCTTTCCTCGGAGGGTTTTGCTGTGAATTGTTTGCCGAAAGGGAAGCAAGCGATAGAAGCGGTTAAAACAGAGCTGCCAGATTTACTTATCCTGGATTTGGGGCTGCCTGATATAGATGGCTTGGATGTCCTTCGTGCGGTGCGTAAGGTGAGCAAGGATTTGCCGGTATTAATCTTAACGGCACGTTCTTCAGTTGAGGACAAAATTACGGGGCTAGATTTAGGCGCAGACGATTACCTTGCTAAGCCCTTTGAAGTGGATGAGCTTCTGGCAAGAATTCGTGTTATTGAACGACGTGCCAGTTCATCAAAACATGCGGGGCTAACAATTGGTGAGGTCACGCTTGATACCGTTAGTCACCAAGTATTTGTTTCAGGTGCCGAAGTCACCGTGTCTAGGCGTGAATTTATGTTGTTTAAAGCGTTAATGGAAAATGCAGGTAGAGTGCTGACGAAAGATAGTATTGAATCCAAGTTATATAGTTGGGGCGAAGAGATTTCCAGTAATACCATTGAAGTGCATGTGCATAATCTAAGAAAAAAATTGCCTAAAAATTTCATTCAGACATTACGAGGGGTTGGCTATATCGTTAAGCTGCCATGAAGTCAATTAGAACGTATTTATTATTAGCATTATTGGCGACTATTACGGTCGTTTCTTTTTTATCGGTCATACAAGGTTATCGCTCTAGTATTGAAAAAGTTAATGTACTGTTTGACAGGCGATTAAGTGATTTAGCAGAAATAATTGTGCATGCTAACCATGATATTGCGCCAAGAGAGGTGCGTGCTTTTGATGTGCAACCTGATGTTTTTTTTCAAATATGGTCTCATGACCTAACTCTGCTAGCCTATTCAGAAAACGCCCCTCATCAGTTGTTATTTAATCCGCAGCAGCATGATGATTTTAATGATGTGAATTTCAATCAATTTCGTTGGAGGACCTTTTCGTTGAAAGATAAAGTGCTCAATAGGTGGGTCATCACAGGGGAGAGAATTGACCTGCGCTATGGTTTGGCAGACGCTATTGTTAGCGCAGGAATAAAACCAACTGTATTGGCCATTCCCATTGCAGCATTGATTATTTGGGTTGCTATTGGTTTTGGTCTTCGGCCATTAAAAAAACTAACGGAGCAATTAGGCAATAAAAAAGCAGATGACTTAGCACCGGTCGTATTAGATAAAACACCCGTCGAATTGACGCAACTTATTACGACAACCAATGATTTATTAGCAAGGCTAAAAAATGCATTTCTTCGTGAGCAACAGTTCACGTCTGATGCTGCGCACGAATTAAGAACCCCCATTAGTGCACTAAAGGTACAGTTGTTTAATTTAAAACAAGATAAGCATTTATCTGACGATGAATTGCGCCCATTATCCGATGGTATTATGAGAATGGGGCATGTGATTGAGCAAATTCTTTCCTTGTATAAAAACGCACCTGATCGGGCAGAGATGAACCAGGAAAAAGTGAATTTATATGCAGTTGCTCAACAAGTTATTGCTCAGGGCTATCATCAGTTAGAAGCAAAGAATCAACATGTTAGTTTGGATGGAGAGGAAAATTGTTTTGTAATAGCAGATCAATTTGCACTTGAAACATTGATGCAAAATTTACTTAATAACGCGACAAAATATTCGCCCAGGGAGAGCCAGATTGAATTATCAATTTATAGCGATAATCAAGATGCTTTTTTATCTATTGAAGATTCAGGCGCAGGGATTTTAGGAAAAGATTACGCCAGAGTGTTTGAAAGGTTTTATCGAGTTGATGGTGATAGGCATCAAACGGGAGAAGCGGGGTGCGGGCTAGGCTTGGCCATTGTTAAACACATTGTGGATATGCATGGTGCTGATATAACGTTGGGGCGTTCAGATAAATTAGGCGGGCTAAAAGTGACGATTAAATTTAAAGGCGCTGAGTAATATGAATAAGAGAATAGTGCCGAGAGTTCTATACGGATTCATATTGGGTTTTGTAATCAGTTCATCTGTATCAGCAACGCCAGTTTATGAAATTGAGATACGCAATCATCTTTTCTTTCCATCAGAACTAACCATTCCACCGAATACAAAAGTAAAACTATTAATTAAGAACAGCGACCCATCGGCTGAAGAATTTGAAAGTTATGAGTTAAACCGTGAAAAAGTTATTCTAGGTCACAGTAAAGGTGTGGTGTTTATTGGTCCTTTGGAGGAGGGTGTTTACCCCTTTTTTGGTGAGTTTTTCCCTAAAACAGCGCAAGGTAAGATCAATGTTAAAGCTGAGTAGACATTGCGGTAGCAATGACCAACGAAACTTATGCCCTTTGGGTGTAAAGCTGAGTAGACATTGCGGTAGCATTGGGCAACACGGTATGAATAAGCCATGCTAATTAACGCCGTTATTATTATTTTACGAGAAGTGCTGGAAGCATCGCTAATTATGGGCGTGTTGTTAGCAATATGTCAGCATTATGAATTTTCTAGGGCTTGGGCTATTAAAGCGGTTTTTGTAGGCTTGATTGGCTCAGCTGTATACGCGGCTAACTTACCGCTTATTTCCAACCTGAATGATGGTGTGGGACAAGAGATTAGTAATGTAGGTATCTATGCGTTAATTTATATTTTTGTGTTGTACATAATTTATGGTTTACGCATTAAAAATAATGCTCATCTAATCACGAATGCAATGTTGGTTTGTGTCGTGATGGCTATCATTCGTGAAGGTGCAGAGATTATTGTATTTGTTGAAGGCTTTTCATCAGTGCCTGACCTATTAACACCCGTTTTGGTCGGCGGATCAATTGGTTTTGGTATAGGGGCTAGCATGGGTGTGTTCATGTATTACTTGGTTTCTAGTTTATCGTTTATGGCAGGGTTACGTTTGAGTTTATTACTGCTTACCCTAATGGCAGGGGGCATGGTTTCTCAGGCCGTTCAAATGTTACAACAGGCTGATTTAATAACCGGTCAATTACCCATTTGGGATACATCGGCTTATATCAACGAGCAATCCTTACTGGGGCAAATGCTTTTTGCTTTCATGGGTTATGAATCAACACCCACGCCGTATCAGGTCGTTTTTTATATGCTCAGCATGGTATTTATAATCACCTTTATGCTGGGCACATTGAAGAAAATAAAAATAATGAGTGCACATGACTAGCTTGAAAAAATTAATTTTTATAGCGGCCTTTATACCCGTAATGGTTTTTGCAGATGGAGGCGCGGTTGACAAGGTTTATCACCCTTATGTGCAGCCGCTTGAAAATGAATTTGAATGGCGAATGCTGTCGGCAGATGGTGATCAAACATATCGCCTAGGTATTGGCAAGTCGCTGTCAGACCGCTTGTTCGTTGAAGGCTATATAATTGCAAAAGATAAGAATAACCACCTCAAACTTGAAGCTTACGAATTAGAAGCCAAGTGGCAACTAACAGAGCAAGGCGAGTATTCGGCTGATTGGGGCTTATTATTTGAGTTGGAAAAAGTGCAGAACGATGATACTTGGGAAGCGTCTACGGGCTTGTTGGTAGAAAAAGAGTGGGGCAAGTGGGTAGGAACTGCGAATATAAATTTGATTTATGAATGGGGGCCTGAAATAAAAGACGAACTGGAATCTTCGCTCGCCACCCAGTTACGATACCGCTATAAATCTTATTTAGAACCCGCTATAGAATTTTATAGCAGTGAAAATGGTAAAGCACTCGGCCCTGTATTGATGGGTGATGTACGTTTAACAGGCGCAAAGAGAATTCACTGGGAAGTGGGCGCTATTTTAGGGCTTGATTCTAAGGCACCCAGTAACACTTGGCGACTGTTAACGGAGTATGAGTTTTAAAGTTTTTTGGCTGCTAATTGGTCATTAAATATACAAAGTGAACGGTAACTTTACTGGCGTAATAAAACGTAAGCGGTTTTTTATGTGTGTAATTATTCGTTTAAGTTTTTCGTCAGATGAAGTTTAACTTTACGTATACCAAACCAAACGCCTAGTAGTACAACAGGAATGGATAGGCCGACAAAAAGGTCGGTATTAATATTAATGCCGACGGCGTTTATGGATTTTGCTATGTAGCTCATCAGGCCGACGATATAGTAGGTGATGGCGGCGATAGACAAACCTTCGACAGTTTCTTGTAACCTAAGTTGTAACTGAGCGCGTTTATCCATTGAGTTCAGTAACTCTTGGTTTTGAGATTCAAGCGCCAAATCAACCCGTGCCATTAAAATTTGACTCGCCCTTGCAACCCTTACCGATAAACTTTCTAGTCGTGATGAAATAGAATCACAGGCATTCATGGCTGGTTGGAACCGACGTTCTAAATAACGCGAGAGCATTTGTCTGCCGTCGATTCTATTTTCACGTATACGTAACAAACGGTCTTCAACAATGGATTTGTAAGCTTTAGAGGCGCTAAATCTATACGAAGTGGCGGCGATTAAACGTTCAATATTGGCTTCTAATGAGGTTAGCTCTCCCAGTTGCTCGCGTTCATCTTCAAGCGTGTTGATGCAGGATATTTGCTGGGTTAAGGTGTTGAGATTTTCTTCCATCATAGATATTTTTTTGCCGTACTGGGCAACTAATGGAAAGCTTAATAACGCGAGCATACGGTATGTTTCCAGCTCAAGTGAATGTTGAATCAGCCGGCCAGTGGTTTGGCCTGTTAGGTCATTATCTAACACCAACACTTGGCTAAAGCCGTCTTTTTGTAAACGGAAATCAGTCCATGCTTCAGCCGCTGTTCCGCCAACATAACTGCCGACTAAGCTATTTTCTTGAAATAACGTTGAGATAACTTTTTCGTCAATTTTTTTATCTTTGTTGGATAAAATTTCAATGTGTTGAGCAACCAACAGTTCGCCATTGATGGCTTTTAGCCATTTTTCAGGCACTTCATTAATAACCTTATAGGGGGTTTCACATAACTTTTTTGAATAGAATGTGTAACTAGAAAACTCGGTATGCTTTTCCCACTTAATTGAGAATGGCCCAAAGTCAGCGTCATAGTGCATGGCAGTGTCAACAGGCGGTGCTATTAWGGCATGCGTTCGGCCAATGCACGTAAATGTTGGCACTCTATTACAGGAGAGGCTTCGCCGGTTAATAAAACAAGATAAGATACTTGTAGGGGCGCAGTTTAATTAACGTAGGGGCGAGCGTGAGATTCGTTGAATAATTGCTGTCGCTGAGGGTGTTCAGTAATAAGGTTCATCTGTTAATGGCATTTTAAATTAATGACGGTGGCTGATACTAACGTAGCTGTTTTTAACTAACAAGTAACCGACTTTAAATTGGTTGCTGGCTGTTATGATTTTTTGTTTAGAATGGTGGCGTAATTAACACGTATTGTTATATAAAAAGGTGTGATGGGATGAAATCTGTTTTTAAAAAGTTGAGTTATTTAGTGCTGCTGATAATCATGATGGGGCTAGTAGCCTGTGAGGATAATGCCGCAGTTGTGTCGAAACAAACCGTTGTTAGCCAAGCGCTTGAGCCGTTTAAACTGGATGTTTATAAAAGCCCCACGTGCGAGTGTTGTGGGCGTTGGGTCAGCCATATTGGTAATAATGGCATTGATGCAGCGACGCATCATCCCGCTGATTTGAATTTGGTTAAAAATCAATTAGGTATTCGTCCTCAATACCAGTCATGCCATACCGGCGTTTCAAAAGAGGGTTATATTTTTGAAGGGCATATTCCTGCGGATGTGATGCAGCGCTTCATGAAAGAAAAGCCTGAAGGTGTTTTAGGCTTGGCGGTGCCGGGCATGCCCATTGGCAGCCCTGGCATGGAAATGGGCGATAGGCGAGATGCTTACGATGTGTTGTTGCTTAACAAGGACGGTTCRTCAACGGTTTACCAACAAATTAACGCCGGCGTGTAATATTTTTGTTTTTTTGAAGGTCTTAAACTACTATACGGTTAAGTCTTATGAAAAATAGCCAATTTAAAAATCCACTCAGCATCAACAGCCCATTTTGGGTTGGATTGCTTTTGAGTGTCATTTTGTTGGCTCAGATAGGCTCTGTGTTTGCGGATACATCCACCGTTTGCACGCAAAGTTCTTCAGACGTATCCGCGATGGATATGAGCATGGATATGAACGATGGCGAGGGTGATTGTTGCGAAGTAATGGATTTAGCAGATTGTCTACAAGAATGCAGTAGTTGTATCGGACACCTTGTTGCGCTGAATCACTTTATTGCAATGAATGTAAGCGTCCCTCATCAACAAACCATCAAAACATTAACTCTCGGCTACTTACCATATTTAAAACAGGCTCCCCCACTTAGGCCGCCGCTCAGCACTTAAGGATTTATTGTTCTCACCCTAGCGTTTCGGCGGGGTGTTTCATTTTAATTTTTAAGGGGGAACAAACCTCTATTGACTTTATAGATGAAACACAAGTCAATCTAATATAAGAAATAATTCATTAATT
>JAESRY010000010.1 GCA_016764415.1 Cycloclasticus sp.
CAGCGGTTAAACTTCTATTGTGTTGCTCCGCCATTTGAAGAACGTCAGACAACTCATGCATTAGTTTTGCACGATGACAATCAAACGCATCTAATGCTCCCGATTTAATGAGCGCTTCTTGAACACGACGATTAGCTTTTCTTAAATCTATCCGTTTAGTTAAGCCCTCGTGACTTTTATATAGCCCGTCTAAATTTCGTTGCTCAATAATTGAATCAATAGCGGCTTCGCCAACTCCTTTAATAGCGCCTAAGCCATACAAAATTTCTCCCTCATCATTTGTAGTAAAACGATAGGACGACATATTGATATCGGGTGGAAGAATTTCAAGGCCCAAGTCACGACACTCGTCAATAAACAGTACGACCTTTTCTGTATTATCCATATCAGATGAAAGAACTGCTGCCATAAATTCTGCCGGATAATGCGCTTTTAGCCAGGCTGTTTGATACGCAATAAGAGCATACGCTGCAGAGTGAGATTTATTAAAACCATACCCAGCGAACTTCTCCATCAAATCAAAAATATACGTTGCTACGCTCTCTTCCACCTTGTTAGCCACGGCGCCGCTGGTAAACATCTCACGTTGCTTGGCCATCTCTTCGGGCTTTTTCTTACCCATCGCCCTACGTAATAAATCGGCGGTGCCTAAGCTATACCCCGCCAAATCCTGAGCRATYTGCATCACTTGTTCCTGATACAAAATAACCCCGTTAGTCGGTTCTAAAATAGGTACCAAGGCTGGATGTGCATACTCGGCTTTTTTCCGGCCGTGCTTAACATTTATGTAATCATCAACCATGCCTGATTGAAGCGGCCCTGGTCGAAACAGTGCCACCAAGGCAATAATATCTTCAAATGTATCGGGGCGTAAGCGGCGAATCAAGTCCTTCATGCCCCTTGATTCAAGTTGAAAAACGGCTGTTGTTGTATAGTTTTTTAACAGCTCATACGTTTTTTCGTCATCCCTCGGCAATGTATCAATATTAACCGGCTTTTCGCCCTTAGCTTCCAAGCCGCTATTAATATTTTGTAGTGCCCAATCTATAATGGTTAATGTTCTTAGCCCCAAAAAGTCGAACTTAACTAAACCAACGGCTTCAATATCATCCTTATCAAATTGAGTCACTAGATTCGCCCCACCCTCTTCACAATACAGTGGGGAAAAATCGGTTAGTTTAGTAGGTGAAATAACCACACCACCTGCATGCTTACCTGCATTTCTAGCGATACCTTCTAACTGCAGCGCAAGATCAACTAACTCTTTAACTTCCTCCTYTTCTTGATACGCACTGAGAAAATCAGGACTTTCATCCAAGGCCTTGGTCAATGTCATGCCAATTTCAAAAGGAACGGCTTTTGCCAAACGATCCACAAAGCCATATGGGTGACCTAATACACGGCCAACATCTCGGATAACCGCCTTAGCCGCCATACTTCCGTAGGTGATAATTTGAGACACCTTGTCACGACCGTACTTCTGGCCCACGTAATCAATCACTCTATCGCGGCCGTCCATACAAAAATCGACATCAAAATCAGGCATGGATACACGTTCTGGATTTAGGAAACGTTCAAACAACAAATCAAATTCAAGAGGGTCCAAGTCGGTAATTCTTAAAGCATAAGCGACAATTGAGCCCGCACCTGAACCACGACCCGGGCCAACAGGTATCCCATTGTCTTTAGCCCACTGGATAAAGTCAGCAACGATTAAAAAATACCCCGGAAATCCCATTGTGCAAATAACATCAAGTTCCCGTGTTAGCCTCGCTTGATAAATAGCCAACTTTTCTTCATCAAAACCCAGCCTCTCAGACGTTTCTTCAATTCTCTTATCCAGTCCTTTCTTAGATAAATCTGTGAAATATTTATCTGTAGACATGCCTTCTGGAACGGGGAAATCAGGTAAAAAATTCTCTCCTAAACTCAGCTTAATATTACATCGCTTGGCAATCTCAACAGTGTTTTCAATCGCTTCTGGCAAGTCTGAAAACAGCTCGACCATCTCGTCCTGTGTTTTCAAATATTGTTGTTCAGTATGTGTTTTAGCTCGTCGTGTATCGGATAAAACACGGCCTTGGTTAATACAAACCCGGGCTTCATGCGCAGCAAATTCGTCTTCTTTTAGAAAGCACGCGCCATTTGTTGCGACTATAGGTAACGATTGTTTAGCTGCAAGATTAACTAACGCGTTAACGACTTTTTCTTCACTTGCTCTACCAATACGCTGAACTTCAAGGTAAAAACGATTGGCAAAAGCCTGTTTCCATCGCGCTGCTATTTGCTCTGCTGCTTCAACGTCACCTGATTCAATACACTCCAAAAACAAACCGTCTACACAGCCGGATAATACAATTAGACCTTCATTCTTTTTTAAAATCTTTTCGGTCGTTAAATAAGGGATGCCTTTATATTGGCCATTAATGTATGACTCTGAAATCAGCTCCGACAAGCCTAAATAACCTGCTTTGTTTTGCACCAACAAAGTGATAATAAACGGTTTCTTTTGGCCTAAAGAATCGCGAATAAGAATATCCGCACCTAATATTGGTTTTACGCCAGAACCAACTGACGCACGGTAAAACTTAACCGCAGCAAATAAATTAGATTGGTCCGTCACCGCTATGGCAGGCATCTTCAGTYCAATGGCCTGCTTTACAAACGATTTTACCCTGATAATACCGTCAACTAATGAGTATTCAGTATGATTCCTTAGGTGAATAAACTTTACTTCGTCACTCATAKTAATTAGGTGAGAAATTGTTGTTGTAACACGGCTTTTACAGGCGCGTATGATTGACGGTATATTTCAGTGACACCCATTTCCTGAAGCAATTCCTTATGACGCGGTGTTGGATAACCCATATGCTTAAATAATTCATAACCGGGGTTTAATGTATCCAATAGGCCCATATGTTCATCCCTATAAGTTTTAGCAATGATAGATGCCGCAGATATTTCAGCTATTAACGCGTCGCCACCCTTTATACATTCGCCAGGAACATTAATATCCGGATAAAACGTGCCATCAATTTGAGCAAAATTCACCTCTAAATCAAGGCCTAGAAATGCCCTTTTCATCGCCAATAAACTGGCCTGCAGAATATTAATTTCATCAATTTCCAATACTTCAGCACGCCCAATAGACCAAGCTTTAGCTTTACTCTTTATTTCTAACGTTAAACTCTCTCGTTTCTTTTTTGATAGCTTCTTTGAATCCATTAATCCTACGATGGGGTTCTTAGCATCCAAAACAACTGCAGCGGCAACTACTGGCCCAGCTATACAGCCGCGACCTACTTCATCAATACCCACAATAATACGGCTCATGTAGCCAGCTCATTATTGATAACACGCTCTACTATCTTTGCAGCTTGCACATCAGCATTGCGTGTGAGTGTCGTATTCATTTTATCAAACTCATCAACCATTGCCTGAGCGAGTGTTGGCTCCGTATATAACCTCAGTAATTGCTCAGCCATTAGTTCTGCATTCATATTCTCGTGTAGCAATTCTTTTACCAGTTCTTTACCTGCAATAAGATTTGGCATTGAAACAAACGCTGCTTTAAATAAGTTAAATGTTCTGAAAACCCATGTTGTTAACGGCGATAATTGATAAGCAACCACCATTGGTTTTTTCATCAACATCACTTCGAGTGTTGCCGTACCAGAAGCAACTAACACCATGTTAGACGCTGAAATCATCATATTTGTTGCCATTTCCTTAACGTCAATATCCAACTGAATATCAGACTGTTGATATGTATTATTAAATTGCTCAGCCACTATTTTATCAGGCATAGGCACTAATACTTTTAAATTAGGAATAGCGTCAGCACAAATGCTAATTGCTTTTAAAAACTCTAAACTATGCCTATTCAACTCACCAACACGACTTCCAGGCATCATTGTTATTACTGTCGTTTCGGCATCAATGCCTAATGATTTTCTGCTTGATAGCTGATTTGGAGCGTTCTTATATTGATCTGCCAATGGATGCCCAATAAAAAATGCCGGGACAGGTGTTTCTTTAAAATATGTTTCTTCAAACGGAAAAATGCACAACAACGCATTTAATGAACCAATCAGCTTCTTTATTCTTTTTGGTCGCCAAGCCCAAACAGTGGGGCTAACATAATGAACAGTTTTTATCCCACGTTGATGCAACTGGCGTTCTAACTTGAGGTTAAAATCAGGTGCATCAATGCCAATGAATACATCTGGATTTTCAGCAAGAATTAATTGTTTTAAATTTTTCCTTATTCCCAATAATTCAGGCAAGTGCTTAATCACTTCAAACAAGCCGAAAACAGATAGCTTTGACATTGGATGAAACGATTCAAACCCTTCTTGAATCATTCTTTGCCCACCAATACCCGAAAAAGTCGCATGGGGGTACAGCTGTTTAAGTTGATTAATTAAGCCCGCACCAAGTATGTCGCCTGAGTGTTCTCCAGCAACCATCATTATTTTTATCGGTGTGTTATTTGCTGTAGACATAAGCTCGACAATAAAAATACAGCCATCAATTAAAAGAATAAAATCTAATGTACGTTTCCTAAAAGGAAGCCTTATTAGCCAATATGTTTAACGAAGAATACTGCGGTTAGATTTTTCTAGGAAACTTATCATCGGTTTCAGCTCTGGGTATTGTTCAGCCATTTCGATGATTTTATTCGTTGCATCTGCCAGTGACATACCTGATTTATAAAGCGCTTTATATGCACGCTTAATATGCAAAATAGCATCGGCTGAATAACCACGACGCTCAAGGCCAACTGAATTAATACCATGCGGTTTCGTAGGGCGCCCACCAACCATAACATAGGGAGGTATATCCTTCGAAATTGCGCTTCCCATAGCAGAGAAACAATGATCACCCAAATGACAGAACTGATGCACAATTGAAAAGCCACCTAATATAACGTGAGAACCAATATGAACATGGCCACCCAATGAAGCTGCATTAGCGAGAATGACATCATTAGCAATAACACAGTCATGTGCCACATGTGTATAAGCCATAAACAAGTTATCGTTACCAATAACTGTAATATTCTTATCCTGCGTTGTACCTCTGTGAATCGTAGTAAATTCCCGAATTTGGTTATTATCACCAATTTCTAAGAACGATGCTTCGCCAGCGTACTTCTTATCCTGCGGATCTTCGCCAATAGAGGCAAACTGATAAATTCGGTTTCCCTTCCCTATCGTTGTTGTTCCATTAATAGTGACATGAGAACCGATAATCGACCCTGAACCAATCGATACATTTGCACCGATAACACTGTATGGCCCAATTTCGACTCCTTCATCAATGGAAGCAGAAGGGTCGATAACTACTGTGGAGTGAATCATTTAGTTGATTCCTTAGACGCACACAAAATATCAGCCGAGACAACTAATTTACCATCAACGGTCGCTTTAGCAGAAAACGACCAAATATTACGTTTGTCTTTTATGTAGGTTACTTCAATCATCAACTGATCCCCAGGCACTACAGAGCGTTTGAATCGAGCTTTATCAATCCCAACCAAATAATACTCGCCAAAGTCTTCACCACGATCCGTCAATGTTTTCATGGATAAAAGACCTGTCGCTTGAGCTAATGCTTCAATAATTAAAACACCTGGAAATATGGGGTTATGAGGAAAGTGCCCTGTAAATTGCGGCTCGTTGTATGAAACATTTTTTAATGCGAGCAGCCTTTTACCTGCCTCATATTCCACAATTCGATCAATCATCAAAAAGGGATACCTATGCGGTAAAAATTCCATCACTTTTCTTACATCTTCGTGCGGCATCATTTTCCCTTTTGGGCTTTTAATAATTGGTTTATCTTCTTAGTTAATTTATCAAGCTGTTTAAACCTAACAGCACTTTTCAACCAATCACTGTTCTTCTGAAACGGTGTTCCTGATGAATACGCGCCCGCTTCTTTAATCGAATGCGTCACCATCGTCATACCCGTTAAATATACGCCATCTGCAACGGTAATATGCCCAGCCAAACCAACACCGCCTGCAAGCGTGCAATGTTTTCCAATTTTGGTGCTTCCTGCAATACCAGCGCAACCAGCAATAGCCGTATGTTCACCAATTTCAACGTTATGCGCAATCATAACTTGGTTATCTATCTTAACCCCATTACCAATAATTGTATTTTCTAGCGCACCACAATCCACACTTGTGTTTGAGCCAATCTCCACATCATTCCCAACTACAACATGGCCTAACTGCGGAATTTTACACCAGCCTTTTTGCCCACCATACGGAGCATAACCAAAACCATCCGAGCCTATCACCGCTCCTGGGTGAATAATGACATCATCACCTAACTGTGTTTCATCGCCTAAAAAGACATTTGCAATAAGCGTTGTGTTATTACCAACAACAACATTATTACCTATCACGCAGCCAGGGCCAATTTGAGAGCCTTTACCTAATGTTACGTTATCGCCAATAGAAACATGAGAGGCAACACTGCAATCATCAGGGATATCGCAATTTTCGCCGATCGCGGCTGACGGGTGAATACCTGATTTAAGTGTTGCTGGCTTGTGAATAATCGCTGCCGCTTTGGCATACGATAAATAAGGATTGTCTACAATTAGCGCATTAACGGGGCAACTATCAAGAAAGCTTTCTGACAGAATGACAACGCCAGCATTTGTTTTTTCTAAATCAGACGTGTATTTAGCATTATAAATAAAAGAGAGTTGATCGCCTTGTGCTGCATCCAATGTACCGCAACTAGCAACCTTGTGATTAGGGTCGCCTTTTAACTCTGCATTAATCTGAGACGCTAACTCCTTTAATGAAATCATCAGAGGAAGTTTAAAACGCTACTTAATTGCTGCTAGTCTTTGTTTAACTTTGTTTGTAATATCTACAGCGTCACTTGCAAATACAACGCCATCATGAAGAACAAGGTCATATTTTTCAGCTTCAGAAAAACCTTTGATTGCTTCAAACACTAACCGTTGTAACTTAGCTAATTCTTCATTACGACGTAGATTAAAGTCTTCTCTAAACTCTTCTTGGTCACGTTTAAGCGCACGCTTTTTCTCAAGAACATCGCGCTGGAGTCGACGTGCTTCGGCTTGGCTCATCAACTTTGCATCTCGGGCCATTTTTTCATCTAGCTTTTTAATTTCTTTTTGGCTAGCAATCAGTCGTTTATTTCTAGGTGAAAACTCTTTTTCTAACGCTATTTTCGCTGATTCTGCTTGTGGTGCCTTTTCTAAAATAATAGCAACATTAACAAAACCAATTTTAATTTCAGCTGCATGAGCAGCGCCAGCCAAAGCCAACATCAACACACTTGCCATTACAATATTACTTAAAAATTTCAATTTACTTCTCCTGAAAATCATTATTTTAATTTATATACCAGAGCCAAATGAGAACTGGAATGATTGTAGTTCATCATCTTCATCATCATTAAGAGGCAAGGCAAGACTAAAAGATAGTGGGCCAAACGGCGACAACCATTTAGCTGACATACCAACAGAATAACGTATTTCTCCTAAATCTATCTCGTCATCATAGACATTACCTGCATCTAAGAATGTACTGAGTCGTACGGCATTATTATCCGTCATAAAAGGTACAGGGAAAACAAACTCAGCATTGCCTACCAATTTGACACTGCCGCCTGTGGGATCATTAAATAAATCCTTTGGACCTAATGTATTATCCGTGAAACCCCTTACTGAACCTTTACCACCGGCATAATAGTTCTCGAAGAACGGTAATTTTTCCGCATCACCATACGAATCACCATAACCAAAGTCAGCATTTAAATAGAGCGTTGTATGCGGTGTAATTGGGTAATATTGTTTTTGGTTATAGGAGAGCTTGTAAAACTCTAAATCCGAACCAGGCACAGTGATCACACCAGATAGACGTTTCGAACCACCTCGTGTTGCAAAAACAGCTCTGTTTCGCGTATCTGTACCCCATACTGCCGACATTTTTAGATTCGTATAACTCTCACCGTTATTTAAAACAAACCTTCCTGTTTGGCCCAAAGCAGCGTCTGCTTCTGATTCACTTGCCCCTCCGAGTATAAAACCCTGCTTTACAACTGCAGGATCGTAACCAAGGTCCAGTGACGTGAACTCTAAATCAAAGCCTAAACCAATCTTATCGCTTTCATTTAATGGGAAACCAAAATTAACGCCCGCATTGAAAGTTTCAGTTGAATAATTAGATGTATTGGCTTCTTCTGCGTCCGTTGTTCTGTAACTGATGTTATAACCACGGCTAACGCCATCAATTGTGTAATACGGGTTTGTATAACCCAAACTGTATATCGTATTCACAGAACTGTTATTGAAACTGGCGCTCATTCGCTTACCCGTTCCCAAAAAGTTATTCTGACTGATACTTGCATTCAGCACTAAACCTTGGGATTGAGAGAAACCGGCACCTGCCAGAATATTACCTGATGATTTTTCTTTAACTGTGTACTTAATATCTACTTGGTCACTAGTGCCTGGGACAGGGAATGTTTCAACATCCACCTCATCAAAATGCCCTAAACGAGATAGCCTTGATTTTGAATGATCAACTGAACTAGTTGAAATAGGCGCCGCTTCCATTTGACGAATTTCTCTTCTTAACACTTCATCACGTGTTTTTGTATTACCTTCCATAATAATACGTCGTACATAAACGCGTTTACCAGGGTCCACGAAGAAGGTCACTTTCACTTCTGATGAGTCGGCATCAATTTCAGGAATCATATTTACATTGGCAAATGAATGTCCCTGATGACCTAATATCGTCGTAATAAACTCTGATGTTTGCGTCGCTTTCTTTCTGGAGAAAATGTCCCCGGGTTGCACTAGCACATAAGGAATTAACTTATCAGGCGTTACAATCAATTCACCGGCTAACTTAACTTCGCTAACTCTATGAACCTTACCTTCATCAATATTAATTGTAATATAGATGCCGTTTTTATCTGGGCTAATTGAAACCTGAGTGGATTCAACTTTAAAATTGATATAACCCCTATCTTGGTAAAAGGAGTTTAGGCGTTCAAGGTCTGCCGATAGTTTTTGTTTTGAGTATTGATTGCTATTGGTATAAAAAGAAATGAGAGTCGGCCCTGTTAATTCAAACTCATCCAAAATCTCATCATCTGAATATGATTTATTTCCGACGACATTTAGCTTTTTAATACTTGCGGCAGAACCCTCTACAACACTAATTAAAATAGCTACGCGATTACGCTCAAGGTTTGTTACCGTACTTTCAACCTCGGCCGAATATTTGCCGTTATTGTAATATTGTTGTAGCAATTCGTTTTTAACTTTATCAAGCACCAATGGGTTAAATACACGACCGACTGCCATACCCACGTCTTTAAATGCTTCTAAAAGCGTTTCTGTTTCAATGTCACCGTTACCTTCCATCTCAATGCTTGTTATCGCTGGGCGCTCTTTCACGTTGATGATGATACTTCCGGCCTCTTGGCCTACATTCACATCACTGAAAAAACCCATTTGAAACAGCTCTCTAATAATGTCACTAGAACGGTCATCGTCAAACCTATCGCCCACTTTAATCGTCAGCGCATTAAAAACCGCGCCTGCTGTTATACGTTGCAAGCCATTAACTCTAATGTCTTTGATAACGAAAGGCTCAACAGCAAAAGCTACCGTTGATCCTAAGAATGCAAAAAGCAAAGCAACAGCAAATAATGAAGTTCTAATTTTTTTAATCACAATAAAACCAATGAGTATTCTATTTAAGTTCTGACGAGCCAGTATAGATAAAACAACCAACCGACTCAATATGTATTTATGTATAACTTTCTTTGAAAAAGACGAAACCCACATGCTAATAATTTGGCTTTGCATTTAGTCTATTAAACGCCCTACATCTATAAAAACAGCTAGCGTCATAAAACCAATCAAAACAAAAATACCTAGGCGCATGAATCCAGCTTGAACATTTTCTGATAGCGGCTTACCTTTAATAGCCTCTATCAAATAAAAGAATAAGTGCCCGCCGTCTAACATCGGTATTGGGAGCAAATTCATCACGCCCAAACTGATGCTAACAAACGCCAAAAACTTTAAAAAAGACACCAGCCCAATYGACGCAGTTTTACCCGCATATTGAGCCAAGCTGATGGGGCCACTTAAGTTTTGAATAGACGCTTCGCCGATGATCATACGTCCAATCAACTTTACCGTTAGAATCGAGTAGCTGAATGTTTGTAAGGCCGCCTCAGATATAGCCGCTAAACCACTTAGGGAATACGTTGTATAAAAGCGCTGAGCCAAGGAGCTTTCGAAGAATACAGACACCCCTATTTTCCCAACGAGTTGATCATTCTCTTTTACACCTTTCGGCGTAACCGTAAGACTCACTTTATCGCTTTTTCTTAAAACAACAACGTTCATTGCTGTATCGGGGTGCGACCGGGTCAACTCAACCCACTCTTTCCATGTGTCGATATTTTTCTGATTAACAGATAGAACCAGGTCATCGCTAATGAAGCCTGCCTCATCACCACGTTGCCCCGGCACAACATTATCGATAATTGGCTTTATACTAGGTAAAAGTGGCTCGATACCGATACGGCCCAGTACATCACTTGGCTCTATCATCTCTGCCGAATCATTGCCGAGTATCAGAGTTTTCTTTTGACCCCCAGGTTTAGCGACGGTTAATTCGACAACACCTTTATCTAATATTTCACTGGCCATTCTGCCTATAGCCACTCGCCAAATTGTTGAAGGGCGATTATTAACAGCAATAATTTCATCGCCCACTTCTAAGCCAGAATGAGCAGCCAACCCCGCTTCATTAAAACCGCCAACAACAGGCCTAAGCCCATCTTCGCCGATGATAAGAATTGCCCAAAACAAAATGAACGCAAAAATTAGATTAAAGGCTGGGCCCGCTAAAACAATAAGAAAGCGACTAAATAATGATTTGTTATTAAACGCAAGGTGCTTCTCGTCCTCTTTAACATTACCTTCCCTTTCATCCAGCATCTTTACATAACCGCCTAATGGAATAGCTGCTAAAACATATTCTGTTGGGTCATTCTTTCTTTTAAATCGAAACAACGTCTTACCAAAACCAACAGAAAATCGAAGCACTTTAACGCCGCATTTTCTGGCAACCCAAAAGTGGCCAAATTCATGAATCGTCACCAAAATACCCAGCGCAACAACAAACGAAATAATTGAAATGAGTATTTCCATTACAATTGCCCCATTAACTGTTTAGCTAAATAACGCGACTCATTATCTGCAGTTAAAACCGCATCAATCGACTCTGCAGCAGCAGGCGTACACTTATCCATAACTTTTTCTACCAATTTAGGTATATCAATAAACCGAATTTTCTCGTCCAAAAACGCCTCAACAGCCACTTCGTTAGCCGCATTTAATATAGCAGGAGCAGTACCACCAACATTGAGTGCCTCAAATGCTAAACGCAAGCAAGGAAACCTATCAAATGATGGCGGTTGAAAAGTCAGTTCGTTATTAACGATAAAATCTAACGCTGAAACGCCACTTTCATGCCTGTCCGGCCAAGCTAACGCATGCGCAATTGGTGTTCTCATATCAGGGTTTCCTAGTTGCGCCAGTACAGAGCCGTCGACGTAATCAACCATTGAGTGAACAATACTTTGTGGATGAACCAATACCTCAATTAAATTCGCTGGCATATCGAACAAATAACTGGCTTCAATAACTTCCAAGCCCTTATTCATCATCGTTGCTGAATCAACAGAAATTTTTCGGCCCATCGACCAATTAGGGTGAGCACATGCTTGTTCTATCGTTACACGTTCAAGCTCCTCTTGA
>JAESRY010000011.1 GCA_016764415.1 Cycloclasticus sp.
AGTTTTACAAGATGCAATGGCTCAACAACAATCATCAGGAACAGGGGTGCGTGTATTAGGCGTAGTAGAAAGCCAAGCACCACTTCGTACCGAATATGCACCGCAACATCCCATGGCTAATGAAGCCGGGTATATCTTCAAACCCAATGCGAATATTGTGGAAGAAATGGCCAACATGATGTCGGCCAGTCAAAGCTATAAAAACAACGTTGAAATGCTAAATACAGCAAAACAACTTTTACAACAAACCTTAAAAATTGGTCAGTAACGGAGAATAAAAATGCCAGAAGTCGATTTCAGTACGTTGCAAAGTTTAGGTCTCGCTNAACAAAACACAACGGCAGCAGAAAAAAGTAAATCCAGTGGTGATTTGGGTCAGGATGATTTCCTAAAGCTAATGGTTACGCAGCTTAACAATCAAGATCCATTGAAGCCCATGGACAGTGGTGATTTCTTAGGTCAAATTGCACAATTCAGTACAGTTACAGGTATTGAAGGTTTGCAAACGTCCTTTTCAGAATTTGCATCATCATTATCGAATGATCAAGGATTACAAGCAGCTAATCTAGTGGGCAGACGCGTATCAGTGCCACTACAGGCGGGTGCGCTAACAGCAGGTGGAACAATTGATGGCGAATTAACGCTACCAGCCAGTTCACCGGATGTGACTATTAGAATTACCGATCAGGCAGGTCAAGTTGTTAGAACCATTCCATTAGGCACGCAATCAGCAGGTCCAGTTGCATTTTCATGGGATGGTAAGTTTGCAGATGGCACGGTTGCTCCTCCAGGGCTATATAACGTAGATGGACAGGCGCGTATAGATGGGCAAAATTTTGAACTAGATGCACTTATCGTAGCCGATGTGGAAAGTGTTACGTTAGGTGGTGTCGGTAAATCGCTACAGTTGAACTTGTCTGGACTCGGTAGTGTTCCGTTCAGCAATATTTCAAGAATATTTTAAATACTAACAGGGGAATATTATGTCATTTCGTACTTCATTGAGCGGTCTGAATGCATCAGCAGCAGACTTGTCTGTTAAGGGCAATAACATTGCCAACGCATCAACAAATGGTTTCAAACAATCGCGTACAGAATTTGCCAGTGTGTTTGCAACGTCTTTTACGGGTGGGTCTAACACGCCGGGCAGCGGTGTACGTGTCTCCAGTATTTCTCAGCAATATAGCCAAGGTATTGTTGAATCCACGTCAAATTCCTTAGATTTGGCTATTAGTAAGGACGGTTTCTTTGTTTTAGATGATGGTGGTACAACTGCGTACACTAGGGCGGGTGCTTTTATTACGGATAAAGATGGCTTTGTCGTTGACTCATCGGGTCGACAATTACAAGTTTTCCCTGCTAGTTATGTTGGTGGTGTATTTAATTCATTCAATACAGGCAGCTTATCCTCGTTGCAGCTTAGTACCACCGATTCAGCACCTCAAGCAACAACTTCAATTACCCCAGTGCTTAATTTAAATGCAGATGAAGTCATTCCGGGTGGCTATACGGCGATACCTCCGGCTGCAATTAATCCTACAGAATTTTCTAGAACAAGCGCTGACACATTTAATCATACGACATCAACAGAGGTATACGATGCCCAAGGTAAGTCTTATCAGGCCAGTATGTATTATGTAGCGAGTGACCCAAGCGCCAATGAATGGCAAGTGCATACTTTTGTAGGCAATGACCCGTTGACATTAAATGGGACGGCTGACTCTTTCTTTACCATGACATTTGATGGTTTAGGCGCAATTTCAGGAGTGAGTACAGCTACGGGCGGTGCGGGTACTGTTTCAGATGTGAACTTTGACGCATTAACAATAGTTGGAAGTGGCTCTGCTCCTTTGGATTTGTCTTTTGATTACACGGGTACATCTCAGTTCGGTAGCGACTTTGCGGTGAATGGCTTAAATCAGGATGGGTTTGCATCGGGACGTTTGAGTGGCATAGATATAGATGGAGATGGATCTGTTTCCGCAACGTTTACTAATGGTCGTGCGACTATTTTAGGTCAAGTTGCATTGGCTAAGTTTCCAAACAATAACGGCTTGCGTCAATTAGGTGATACCAGTTGGGCACAAACATTTGAAGCTGGAGATCGAGTCATCGGTGCGCCAGGAACGGCTAGTTTCGGCAATATTAGATCTAATGCGTTAGAAGCTTCTAACGTAGATATTGCAACAGAGCTCGTTGGGTTAATTACAGCGCAACGAAATTTCCAAGCCAATGCGCAGGCCATTTCAACTGAAAGTGAAATTCAAACAGCCATTATGAACATCCGATAGTCACCAGTAAACGAATAGGAAAATACAATGGATACTAGCCTTTACGTAGCAATGAGCGGAGCCAAGCAAGCGCTGTTGGCGCAAGCGGTCAATTCGCATAATTTAGCCAATGCGAATACCACTGGCTTTAAAGCGGATTTATCACAATTTAGAAGCATGCCTGTGTACGGAGCGGGGCTTCCATCTCATGTGTACGCAATGGCTGAACGTCCTGGCATAGATTTTAATAATGGCACGATGCAATCAACAGGCCGCGATTTAGATGTCTCTATAAGTGGCGAAGGTTGGTTGGCCGTTCAAGCAGAAGATGGAACAGAAGCTTATACACGTGCGGGTGATTTAAGAATTACACCGGGTGGATTATTAACAACAGGCACCGGTTTAGCAGTGATGGGCGGCGGTGGTCCGGTGACACTTCCAGAAGCTTCAAAAATTGAAATTGGCAGTGATGGCACGATCAGCATTATTCCATTAGGCGACAGCGCGGCAACTTTATCGGCGATTGATAGAATTAAATTAGTTAACCCAAATTTGGCCGATGTTGAAAAAGGCAAAGACGGCTTATTTAGATTAAAAAGTGGCGCAGATGCCGAGGCCAGCGCGCAGGTTCGTTTGGTGTCAGGCTCAGTAGAAGGCAGCAACGTCAGTGTAGTAAGCGCCATGGTTAGTATGATCGAACTGGCTAGGAGTTTTGAACTACAAGTCAAAATGATGAAAACAGTCAGTGAAAACGAAGCAACCAGCGCGCAGCTTATGCGCCTAAGTTAGGAGAAGAAAAATGTCAACACAAGCAATGTGGATCAGTAAAACGGGGCTAGAAGCGCAGCAAATGCGTATGGCAGTTATTTCAAATAACTTGGCCAACGTTAATACAACGGGCTACAAAAAATCTCGAGCAGTTTTTGAAGATTTGATGTATCAAAATATAAGGCAAGTGGGCGCGCAATCATCTCAAGATACGATATTGCCAACGGGTCTACAAATTGGCACCGGTGTTCGTATCGTCGCAACAGAAAAAACCCATACACCAGGAACCATTGAGCAAACGGGGAATTCTTTAGATATAGCCGTGAACGGACGTGGCTTTTTCCAAATACTTCGTCCCGATGGCAGTATTTCTTACACCCGTGACGGTGGTTTCAAACTTGACGGTGATGGCCAAATGGTGACGTCAGGTGGTTATCCACTAGAGCCTTCCATTAGCATTCCTGATGATGCTTTAAGCGTTACGATTGGTGTAAACGGTACGGTATCTGTTTTACAGCCTGGTAACGCAGCGCCATCGCAAGTAGGTAATATTACCTTAGCAGATTTTATTAACCCAACGGGCTTAGAGCCTATCGGTGAAAATCAATATAGAGAATCCTTATCCAGTGGCAGCCCATCGGTAACAACACCCGGGGAATCTGGTGTAGGTTTTCTTGCGGGCGGTTCACTCGAATCATCAAACGTAAACGTGGTGGAAGAGCTCGTTAGCATGATTGAAACACAGCGTGCGTATGAGATGAACTCAAAAGCCATCTCAACATCAGATCAAATGTTGCAACGTTTAGTGCAGGATCTGTAAATAAGGAATGATGAACATGAAAGCCCTTAATCTTTTTATCTTAGTCGCGTTGCTCCCAGGGTGCGCCATGATGGATAACTTAAGCAAACCACGCCATGACCCCGAATACACGCCAGCTCAGCCAGCGTCTTATCAAACGCCAAAAAACAATAACGGCTCGATATACCAATCGGGTTACGAAGTGCGTTTGTTTGAAGATATAAGAGCAAGACGAATTGGCGATATTTTGACCATCAACTTGGTTGAAAAAACGAATTCAAAAAAACAAGCCGATACAGACTATAAAAAAGATAACAGCACTTCTATCAGTACGCCCACCATTTTGGGAATACTGGATCCTTCTAAATTTGGTTTGAATTTCAACACCGGCTTAACATCAGCGAGTACATTTGCAGGTGAATCAGAAAGCATACAGAACAACAGCCTAAGCGGCAGCATTACCGTTAGCGTGGTAGATGTGTTGCCAAATGGTTACTTAAAAATTCGTGGCGAAAAACGCGTTCGGCTAAATCAGGGTAACGAATACATTCGTGTATCGGGCATTATTCGTCCTACAGATATAAACCCAGATAACAGTATCGAATCTACAAAAATAGCCGATGCCACCATTATGTACACAGGCGAAGGCGCACTAGCCGATGCAAATAAAGCAGGTTGGTTCGCAAGGTTCTTTATCAGCGCGGTATTCCCGTTTTAAGGAGATTATGATGAATAAATTAATCACAGCAGTTCTTCTCTTGGCATTAAGTACAGCAACCGCTTACGCAGAAAGAATCAAAGATTTAGCGTCTATTACCGGCGTTCGCTCTAACCAATTGGTTGGTTACGGTGTGGTAGTGGGTTTGAATGGAACAGGCGATAAAGTTAAGTCGGGCGACTTTACCTCGCAAAGTTTACGAAGCATGTTGAGCCAAATGGGCGTGACAATCCCATCTAATGTTCAAATTAAGTCTAAAAATGTAGCAGCGGTAATTATCCACGCGACATTACCCCCGTTTGCAACGCCAGGGCAAATGATTGATGTAACGGTTAACGCAATAGGCGAAGCAAGTAGTTTACGCGGCGGTAGTTTGCTCATGTCTCCTTTAAAAGGTGCAGATGGCCAAACGTACGGTATCGCACAAGSCAACCTAGTGGTAGGTGGTTTGAGTGCATCGGGTAACGATGGCTCTAAAGTAAGCGTCAACATTCCTACTGTGGGTAATATCCCAAACGGCGCAACGGTCGAACGTTCAGTGTATAGCCCATTTAATGAGGGCACTTCACTTACCTTAAACCTACACACGTTTGACTTCACCACAGCGAATCGTTTGGCTATGTCTATTAATAAAGCGATTGGACCACAAACATCACATACCATTAATGGCGGTAGCATTAAGGTCAATATGCCGCGCGACTCTGCACAACGCGTAGCATTCATGTCACTGATTGAAAATTTAATAGTGCAACCAGCACAGTCAGCCGCACGCATTATTATCAATTCAAGAACCGGTACGGTCGTTATTAACAGTCAGGTGAAAGTACGTGCAGCGGCGGTATCGCACGGTAACTTAACGGTAACGATTAACGAAAGTATAAACGTTAGCCAACCCGGCGCATTCTCAGACGGTGAAACGGTGGTTACGCCAGAGTCAGACATAACGATCACAGAAGAAGATAAACGCATGTTTGTATTTGACCCCGGCGTCTCGTTAGATGAAATCGTCAGAGCGGTAAACCAAGTTGGCGCAGGCCCAAGTGACTTAGTAGCCATATTGGAAGCGCTTAAAAGCGCAGGCGCACTAACAGCGGAGTTAATCGTTATCTAATGAATATCGGCGGCTCACAAGCAGACATTTATGCAGACTTTAATGGCTTAGCGCAGCTTAAAGCGAAAGCCGGCGGTGCGAGTGCTGAAAAGCAAGAAGCACTAGAAGAAGTAGCGCGTCAGTTTGAAACCATCTTTCTAAAAATGATGCTTAAAAGCATGCGCGACACGGTGCCAGATTCAGAACTGATAGATAACGAAAAAACGAAGTTTTACGAATCCATGTACGACGACCAAATCTCATTAGATTTATCTAAACGCGGCAATTTAGGCTTAGCAGATATGATCGTTCAGCAACTGGGCGGTAACGCGCCAGCAAGCACAGTAGCTAACGGGCAGGGCTTATCTAATTATCGTGACTTTGCTGTACAACGCATACATGGCGCGTTGCAAGTAGATACAGTGCAAAAAACAGACGTTAGCAAAACTGTGAGCAGCATCAAATCACCAGAAGAATTCATCAATAAAATGTGGCCACAAGCCCAGCAAGCAGCTAAAGAACTAGGTGTGGATGCGAAAGTATTACTGGCTCAATCAGCACTGGAAACAGGCTGGGGAAAACACATTATGCAAACTAAAGAAGGGGAAAGTAGTCATAATCTATTCGGCATAAAAGCATCGCACGGTTGGGAAGGTAAAACAGTGTCAGTGCAAACGGTTGAATACGAAAATGGTATTGCATCAAAACGCCAAGCTACYTTCCGCGCGTACGACAGTTATGAAGACAGCTTTAACGACTATGTGCAATTCTTAAAACAAAACCCACGTTATCAACAAGCATTGGCGGCCACCGATTCAAATGAAGGTTTTGTAAAAGGCCTACAAAAAGCGGGTTACGCAACCGATCCTGCGTACGCCAATAAAATACTATCTATTTTAGGGCGCGAGCAATTAAGTGCATTAACACCTGTAAAGGCCACAGCAACTACAGATTTAGCGGCATAAGCCGATAATAATACAATGGAATATTCAATGATGAACATTCAAACAAAGCAGAGTAACTAACATGGCAGACTTATTACTCAGTGGACTGTCAGGCCTTACCGCCTTTAGAAGTGTGCTCGATACAACGGGCCATAACATCGCCAATGCAACAACCGAGGGCTACAGCCGCCAACGTGTTGAGTTAAGTGCAAGCAGCCCGCAACTAACAGGCGCCGGTTATGTAGGTTCAGGCGTTAGCACAACAAATATTAGTAGACTTTATGATTCATTTTTAAGCACGCAATTTAGAAGTAGCAGCTCTGCCGCATCTGATTTAGATACCTACCTTAACTTTGCAAGCCAAGTAGACGGCGTATTAGCCAATGAAAACATTGGGTTAAGCGGTGCGCTGCAAGATTTCTTTAATGCAGTTCAAGCCGTAGCGGATGATCCAACGTCCATACCCGCAAGGCAGGTTCTGTTAAGCGAAGGAGAAGTGCTAGAAAATCGGTTTGGAACCTTAAACCAAGTGTTTGACGACATCACTAGGCAGGTAAGCAGTTCGCTTACCGACAACATCAATGACGTTAATTCATTGGGCGAAAGCATTGCCTCCATTAACAATAAAATTATTGTGGCACTGGGTGGTTCAGGTGGACGTATACCGAACGATTTATTCGATCAGCGCGATAAACTAATAGACGATTTATCACAACTTGTAAACGTTAGTACCAATGTGCAAGAAAATGGTGCGGTTAATGTGTTCATTGGTAGTGGCCAATCGCTAGTGCTCGGTATAACCAGCAATACACTATCAATAGCGCCATCATCAGACCCAAATTCAATTGATATTTTGTTTAATCAAAGTGGCAGCAGCACCATCATTACAAGATTTATGACAGGCGGTGAAATAGGTGGCACCTTACGTTTTAAAGCAGAAGTATTGGATACAGCACGGAATACACTGAATGAAATTGCAGTTGGCTTATCAGTAACGGTCAATCAGCAGCACGCCAACGGTATCGATTTAGATGGCCAGCAAGGGTTGAACTTTTTTAGTGCGCCAGTCGTTGTCGCACAAACCACGTCAGGTACTGGAACCTTATCTGTAACGGTGTCAGATCCATCGCTAATACAGAATAGTGAGTACACGGTATCTATTGATGCAGGTGGTAATTATACAATCACAAACCTCTCTGGTGGTGTGCCAAGTACAGGTGTTATTGGTGCTTCAGTCGCATTTGAAGGATTAACATTCGATTTATCAGGCGTTGCGGCAAGTAGTGCGTATAGCATCACAAGCCCAACAAAAAATGCAGCTGAGAATTTCGCATTAGCGTTAACTAATCCAAGAGATATCGCAGCGGCATTACCCGTGGTATCAGAAACCACGGTTACTAATACAGGAACGGGCGGTTTAAGTTCTATTGAAGTTAATGGTTTAGCAGCGTCTACATTACCCGCTAGCGTAACCCTTACATATGCTGCCAATCAATACACAGTTACTAACGTAACGGGTGCGCCGTTAATCCTAAATTATGACCCAACGACAGATAGTGGTAGCGAATACACAGTCAATGTAGCAGGTTTTGGGGATATTACCTTCACCCTAACGGGGCAGCCAAACGATACCGATTCGTTTACTTTAGTCAATAATACAGGTGGCATTGGTGACAACCGAAATGCACGTTTCTTAGCTGATTTACAAACAAGCTTAACCTTATCAGGTGGCACGGCATCCTTCCAAGATGTGTACGGCCAAGTAGTAGCAGATGTAGGACGTCGCACGCAATCAGCCGAAATAAACGGGGCGGCGCAAAATGGTTTGTTAGCTCAAACAGTTGCCTCAAAAGATGCGGTTAGCGGTGTTAGTTTGGATGAAGAAGCAGCAAATTTAATTCGCTTTCAACAAGCCTACCAAGCAGCAAGCCAAGTGATACTAACCTCACGTACGATTTTCGACACCCTATTAGGAGCATTCAGATAATGGTCGATAGAATCTCAACAAGTCTCGCGCAACAATTAGGCATAAATGCCATATTGTTTCAACAAACTCAGGTAAGCCAAACACAGCAGCAAATATCGTTAGGTAAGCGTATTTTAACGGCATCTGATGACCCTGCTGGCGCCGTTCAAATTATGGATTTAAATCAATCCATCAGCCGCTTAGAACAATTTCAAAGCAACATTAACTATGCAGAGAATCGTTTATCACTATCCGATGGAACCCTGCAAGCCGTAACGAATAGCTTGCAGCGCGTGCGCGAATTAGCCGTACAAGGTTTTAATGCCACAAATACAGCAGAAGATAAGCAGTTTATCGCACTAGAAATGTTTCAGCGACTAGATGAACTAGTGGCATTGGCAAACACAAAAGATGCAAATGGTGATTATTTATATGCAGGCTTTAAATCGCAAACTCAAGCGGTTACAGGTTCGTCAGATTCTGGAATATTTAGCTTTAACGGTGATCAAGGGCAACGCCTTATACAAATAGGTGAAGGTAGAACCGTGTCCGATGGTAATACAGGCGCAGAAATATTTTTTAACATACAAGATAAAAATGGTAATGCAGAAAGCATGTTTAGTACGCTTTATAATTTAGCGACAGATTTGGCGAATAATAGGCCAGCTGCTGAAGAAATGACTATAACGATGGGCGTTTTGCCTGCCGACGGTGAGACAGTTGTTATTAATGGCATTACTTACGAGTTCGATAATGACGCGACCATAACGCCAGGCAACACATCGGTGACTATTGGTGTTGACACAGATGCAACAACAGTCAATTTAGGTGCTGCCATTAATATTGAGCAGGGACTAGGCAATACAGATGCAACGGCAAGCGTTATTGGCAGTGAGCTCACGTTAGTATCTACTGTTCAAGGTTCGGGGACATTAAGCTTCACAGATACAAGTACGGGTGGTGATTTATCTATTACAACAGCGGCATCTATTCCTCTGTACGACCACTTAGATCAACTTGATACCGCATTAAACCGTATTTTAGAGGTACGGGCACAAATTGGTTCGCGCTTGAACGTTATCGATAGTCAAAATGAAACCAATCAAGATTTCTTGCTCAGTATTCAGCAAACAAAATCTCAAGTTGAAGATTTAGACTTGGCAGAAGCCATTAGTCGTTTTAACGTGCAAATAGTTGCATTGCAAGCAGCACAACAATCGTTTATACGTATTCAAGGTTTGTCATTATTTAACCTGTTGTAAACATTAACGCAGGTAAAAAACGTAGGTTGGTGCTGAAGAATGAAGCCCAACAAATTCAAATTGAGTGCGGTAACAAGGTTAAGTTTTGTGGGTAAAATTGTTGGGCTTCATTCTTCAGCACCAACCTACGATATTGGGAAAGTTCATGTAGGTTGTGCTAAAGCATGCAGCCCAACAAAACCATATCGAATACAATAAACCGCAACAAAACGTTAAAAGGATTTAACAATGCAATATCGCCGTGCGGACATAAAAGGCGCCACGTATTTTTTCACATTGAATTTGGCGAATCGTAAAAACACATTATTGGTCGATTATATTGATGCATTGCGCGACAGCATTCGACATGTAAAACAAAAGCATCCGTTTGAATTAGATGCCATTGTCATTTTGCCGGAACACCTGCACGCAATTATTACCTTGCCCGAAGGTGATAATGATTATGCAAAACGTTGGATGTTAATAAAATCCGGCTTTTCACGTCAAATACCAAAAACTGAACAAATTAACCCAAGCCGCATAGCCAAACGAGAACGCGGCATTTGGCAAAGGCGTTATTGGGAGCATCTAATCCGTGATGATCGTGATTATGAAAACCATGTTAATTACATACATTACAACCCCGTAAAACACGGGTATGTGAAAAAAGCATCAGATTGGCCATATTCGTCAATACACCGTTATATAAAGAATGGCGCTATAAAAAAAGATTGGGGGTGTGGTAAGGAAGATGGCACAGACAAGTACGGCGAAGCATAAATTTACGGCATGGGTATGTATCGTGTTTGTTGGAAATACCTACGTAGGTTGGGCAGAAGCATGAAGCCCAACAATTTCAAAAATACGCAAAGACCAGGAAAAGAGTGATACCCATGTAGGTTGGCGCTGAAGAATGAAGCCCAACAAAATCAAATCGAGTGCGGTATAAAGTTAAGGATTGAACGCAAAACCGTTGGGCTTCACAAGCTCAGCGCCAACCTACGGTATATGGGTCTGTCGTGTTTATTGGTAATGTCCATGTAGGTTGGGCTAAAGCATGAAGCCCAACAAAATCAAATCGAGTGCGGTATAAAGTTAAGGTTGGCGAATCAAACCCGTTGGGCTTCGTGCCTCAGCACCAACCTACGGTATGGGGGATCTGCATATGTACGCATCTCAAAAATGTGACACACGTCACATTTACCGCTTATCTACAAAAACATCTAAATAAACTCTAAAGGTTTTATTCTCTAAGCCGATAAATTACTCGGAGGCGGTAAATATCTAGCAAAATCCAAAGATATATCCGTCAGTTATAAAATTTAGTAAGCATTACGCTTACAAAGGAGTATTAAAATGGCTCAAGTCATTAACACAAACGTTGCGTCTTTAACGGCTCAAAGAAACCTGAATACATCTCAGAACGCTTTGAATACATCGTTACAAAGACTTTCATCCGGTTTACGTATTAACAGCGCAAAAGACGATGCGGCCGGCCTTGCTATTTCAGAACGATTCACTGCTCAAATTCGTGGTTTAAACCAAGCACAGCGTAACTCGAATGATGGTATCTCCCTTGCACAAACAGCAGAGGGTGATTTAGCAGCGATTACCAATAGCTTACAACGTATTCGTGAGTTAGCGGTTCAATCAGCTAATGCCACCAACTCAGCATCAGATAGAGCAGCGCTTCAGTTAGAAACGGCTCAACTGATTGCTGAGATTGATCGTGTCGCATCGACCAGTGCATTTAACGGAGTTCAATTGTTAGACGGTACGTTTACAGCACAGCAGTTTCAAGTGGGTGCTAACGCGGGTGAAACAGTAACAGTGTCATCTATTGCAAGTGCTAAAACAGACTCGCTTGGTAAGGTTTTTGAGGCTACATCTGGAGTCATCGCTTCTAATAATTCATCTACTGCATTAGTAG
>JAESRY010000080.1 GCA_016764415.1 Cycloclasticus sp.
TTAAACCAATATTCATTTTTTATTCGTTAAAAATATCTAAGCGTGCCTCGAATGCAGCGACTTTTTGCTATTCTATGCTCTCGGCAATGCCTTCGCCGTAATGTATTAAATTCTCTAATAAGGTTTGTTGTTCCTCAGTCCAACCTTCTTCAACAATCAATTCGTCAAGCCTTTCAAAATAGGCCATTAACGACAACCTGCCATCACCATTATCGTTCGTTAAACAATTTTTGCGATGTGCTTTCCACTTTACAGCTTCGTCATTATTTAAGGTTTCAGGGTAATTGCGTGCCCGATAACGAAATAGCATCTCAGTTAATCGCTCATCTTCAAACGGTAAATCTAAGTTTGCTAATTGCTCGGCAGAAGACGCTCTTATTGTCGTCATGTATCGTGCATCCGCTGAACTGAAGAACCCTCCACCGTAAAGCATTAAATCTGGGTCTGTAGCCGGCTCAAAATCATTAAACGTAAAGACTTCTTTCAGCTTCTCTTCAATACCGGCATTAATAATCGTTTGTCGATTCTGTTCACATTGATTTAAATCAATGCTTAATTTGTCTTTAATGCCATCTGTTAGCGTATTAATCGGTGCCAACATGGGCGACTTATTAATGTGCACCGTTTTTAATGGAATACGCTGCTCACCTTCCGCTAAATCTTCCGTTGCTGTATACAGGCGCTCATATATTTCCTTAGCAGACAAATCGAGTAAGGGCTGTGGATCCGCTGACAAATCAAAGGCAATTACCCCATTACTGTTAACCGGGTGCTTCGCAATCGGCATAATCACCGCGAGGCAGTCTCGACTTGCCAGGTACTTACTGGACACGTGTACAACTGCCGTTTGTTTACTGCAATCGAGGCTTTGAGACGCTTTGTTCTTATTACGCAATCCTAAAGCCCAGGTGTACAACTTGGGCTGTTTTTCTTTAAGTAATTTTGCAAGGGCAATGGTTGCGTACACATCAGATAAGGCATCGTGTGCTGACTCGTGCGAGATGCCATTGGCTTTGGTCAGCTCTTCAAGCTTAAAGCTTGGCGAACCATCATCACGCAGTGGCCAGTTAATACCATCTGGACGAAGCGCGTGCGTCATTCTAACGACATCAATTAAATCCCAACGGGAGTTGCCTGATTTCCATTCCCGCGCATAAGGGTCATAAAAATTTCGGTAAAGTAAGTAGCGCGTAAACTCATCATCAAACCGAATACTGTTATAGCCCACCACACACGTTTGTGGCGTACTAAACTGTCGGTGAATTCGTTCAACAAAATCCGGCTCTAAAAGCCCTTTTTGATTAGCCAATTGAGGAGAAATACCCGTCACCAGACAGGCCTCGGGATGAGGCAAAATTTCATCACCTAACTGACAATAAAAAATATCAGGTTCAGAAACTATATTGAAATTTTGGTCGGTTCTAACCCCAGCAAACTGAATAACCCTGTCTCGTGCAGGGTCAACGCCTGTTGTTTCGTAGTCGTACCAATAAAACGTATCAGSCAAGGTTTACCAGAGAATATCTAAGGCTCTTAGCACGTCGCTTCGGCTAATTTGACCTACTAAATCGCCTTCTTCATTGATAACCGGATAACGTTTATACGGCGTTTTAAGGAAGCGATCAGCCAAGTCTACAATGCTTGACGTATCGGGAACGGTTTCAACGTTAGCCGTCATATACTCCGACACCTCTCCACCCACCCAATCTTCGTAATAGGTTGATTGTAATGCCACTTGTAAGCAGTCTTTTTCAGACAGCATACCCACTAAATTACCACGCCCATCGACAACGGGGGCACCAGAAATTTTATGCGTATTTAAAAATTTAATCGCTTCCGAAATTGGCAAATCTGGCGTAAAGGTAGATAAATTTGTGGCCATATAATCTTTAATTAAAACTGACTTAAGCATATATTCCCCTATTATTGTATTTCGCTTCTTTCAAAACCAACTATGTGTCAAGAGTACACGTAAATTATTTTAATAATCATTAAAGCGTCTAGCTTTGCCCTACTTTTTCACACTTTTTATTACTGCACAGTGTGCACTCGCCTTCTAGCCCATCGACATTATTAATGCCACCGCAACTGCCTTTAACCTTTCTATTGCTAAAAATAACACCAACCGCCATTACTGCTACCACGAGCATAAAGACGACAAAGGTGACTAAAAATATATTCATTCTAATGTTCCTTAATTTTCGCTTCAAAGAAGGGGGTTGCACGCTCTACAACTTCTCCGCCTTCGTTTACTAGAAACAGTACCGCTAATTCATGTTTAATAGCTAAATCGTACCCTTTTTTCTCGCCTAACACCATAAAAGCTGTTGCCAATGCATCCGCTGTTATACAGTTTTCACTGAGCACGGTGACCGCGGCTAAATTATGCTGTACAGGCATGCCAGTTTTTGGGTTAATCGTATGCGAATATTTAACACCGTTTTTCTCAAAAAAATTCCGGTAATCGCCCGATGTTGCCATTGCAGTATCCGTTACGTTAACCACCCTATGAATCGAGCGCTGCGATGAAATAGGTTTTTCAACTGCAATACGCCATTTCATTCCTTCTGAATTTTTGCCACGTACTCGCATCTCGCCGCCTATTTCCACCATAAAGTTTTCATGCCCTTTCGACGTTAACAATTCGACGACTTTATCTACCCCATAGCCTTTTGCAATGGAGGAGAAATCTATGTACAAAGCTGGCTTCGATTTTTGTACTGTTTTATTACCCCTGTCATAACTAAGCGCTTGATAACCCACGTGTAATAAAGCTTTATCGATTTGCTCAGCAGATGGCACATTATCTTCACTGAAATCGGGACCAAAACCCCAAAGGTTTACTAACGGCCCAACCGTTATGTCATACGCCCCTGAGGTTAAATCACTGATACGCATTGCTTCAGCCAGTACGTTGATAAAGTCTAACGAACTACCTACCTCTTCTGAGCCTCTGTGTTGATTAAACATCGAGACTTCTGACGACTTAATGTACGTTGAAAATATTTGGTTTACACCCAACAATAATTGATCAACTTCATCTTTCAATGCTTGCTGGTCAGTCAGCACACCGCTGTTGACGACCCTTATATGATAGGTCGTCCCCATCGTCTGGCCAGATAAGCTAATACCCGTTGGTTGATTGCTTTCACAACCTGAAAGCAGCCCAATAAGTATAAAAAAACCCGTTAAAAACAATGCGTTTTTAACGGGTTGTGTACGTTGTCTCAATTAACCACCAAAATCATCAAGCATAATATTATCTTCTTCAACACCTAGGTCTTGAAGCATTTTAATAACAGCCGCGTTCATCATTGGTGGGCCACACATATAAAACTCACAATCTTCCGGTGCAGGGTGATCATTTAAATATTGCTCTAATAATACTTCGTGAATAAACCCCGTCAACCCTTCCCAATTATCTTCTGGCTGAGGGTCTGATAAAGCAACATGCCATTCAAAATTATCGTTTTCTTTGGCTAGCATATCGAAATCTTCTACGTAAAACATTTCTTTTAAGCTTCTTGAGCCATACCAGAAAGATATTTTACGATTTGTTTTCAATCTGCGCATCTGATCAAAAAGGTGTGAACGCATTGGCGCCATACCCGCGCCACCGCCAATAAATACCATTTCTGCTTCAGTTTCTTTGGCAAAGAATTCACCATAAGGGCCTGATATGGTCACTTCATCACCCGGCTTAAGGTCGAAGATATACGATGACATCTTTCCTGGAGGCGTACCTTCTGCAGAGCGCGGAGGAGGCGAAGCGATACGTACATTCAGCATGATAATCCCTTCTTCTTCGGGATAACTCGCCATTGAATAGGCTCTTAAGACATCTTCTTCAACAACTGACTTATATTGCCAAATATTAAAGTGATCCCAATCGCCTCTGTATTCCTCTTCAATATCAAAATCTTTGTAATCAATAACGTGAGGAGGACATTCAATTTGAATATAACCACCTGCTCGGAAACCAACGTCCTCGCCTTCTGGCAGGTCAAGAACAAGTTCTTTAATGAAAGTGGCAACGTTATGATTTGATTTAACTGTGCACTGCCATTTCTTAACACCGAATACTTCTTCAGGAACAGTGATTTTCATGTCTTGCTTAACCGTAAGCTGACACGACAATCGTTCACCGTCACGTTGCTGCCCCTTATTAATATGTGTTCCTTCGGTTGGCAGCATTGAACCACCACCTTCTAAAACACGTACTTTACATTGGCCACACGTTCCACCGCCGCCACACGCTGACGGGACAAATAATTGAGCATCCGACAACGCACCTAATAATTTGCTGCCAACGGCTGCTTCTACTGATTTTTCACCGTTAATTAAAACGGTTACATTGCCTTGCGCAACCAACTTTGATTTTGCCGCTAAAATAATAACAACAAGTATTAATACAATGCCTGTAAAAAACGAAATACCTAATCCTATCTCTAACATATCTATTTCCTATCTACAGTTGAATGCCTGAGAAAGCCATGAAGGCCATTGCCATAAGCCCCGCGGTGATAAACGTAATACCCAAACCCTGCAAACCATCTGGCACGTCAGCGTATTTTAGTTTTTCTCTGATGCCAGCAATCGCTGTAATGGCTAGCGCCCAGCCTAAGCCACTACCGAAGCCAAACACCACACTTTCGCCCAAGCCATAATCACGTTCCACCATAAATAACGAACCACCTAAAATGGCGCAGTTCACCGTAATCAATGGCAAGAAAACACCCAATGCGTTGTATAACGCAGGGGCAAATTTATCTAACGCCATTTCTAAAATCTGAACACTGGCCGCAATAACACCGATATAAACAATCAAGCCTAAAAAGTTTAAATCCACCTCAGGTAATCCAGCCCATGCTAAGGCACCATCTTTTAATAAACCGTGATAGATAATATTATTGATTGGCATCGTGAGTGTTTGCACCACAATAACGGCAATGCCTAAACCAATAGCCGTTGATACTTTCTTTGATACCGCTAAGAAAGTACACATACCAAGGAAGAAAGCTAACGCGAGATTCTCTACAAAAACCGCTCTAACAAATAAACTAATGTACGCTTCCATTACAGAGCCTCCGTTCCGTTAACTTCTTTAATCTTAAAGTCTGGCGCTTCTACTTGCGCTGGACGCCATGCACGGATACCCCAAATCATCAATCCGATGATAAAGAACGCACTGGGAGGTAACAACATTAAACCGTTTGGCACGTACCATCCGCCCTCGTTGACTGTTGCTAAAATCTCTACACCAAATAATTTTCCAGAGCCAAATAATTCGCGGAACGTACCCACAAATAACAGCACTAATGAATAGCCCAAGCCATTACCAATACCGTCTAAAAAGCTAAGGCCAGGCGGGTTTTTCATTGCAAAGGCTTCTGCACGACCCATCACGATACAATTGGTAATAATCAAACCAACGAATACTGAAAGCTGTTTACTTAAATCGTATACATACGCTTTTAATACTTGATCAACCACAATCACTAATGACGCAATAATGGTCATTTGTACGATGATTCGAATGGCGCTTGGCACATGATTACGAATCATACTGATTGATAAATTGGAGAATGCCGTTACAGACGTTAGCGCCAAACTCATCACTAAAGCCGTACCCAGGTTTGTTGTTACAGCCAGGGCAGAACAAACACCCAATATCTGTAGGCCAATTGGATTATTGTCAATTAACGGATCTAATAAGATTTTTTTTGATTGATTACTCATTTTATACTCCGTTTGCCTGAATTTTTGTCAGGTATTTTTGGTAACCTTCTTCACCCATCCAATACTCCAACATGTTGCTCACACCTCGACTGGTTAAGGTTGCACCCGCTAATCCGTCTACTTGATATTCTTCACCTTTAGCGCCTGGGACAACGGTTCCTTTAATCACCTTAATACCCACATCACCTTCGGCAGAGTAAACTTTTTTGCCTGCCCACATTTTTTTCCACTTTGGGTTATCCACTTCACCACCTAAACCCGGTGTTTCTGCGTGTTCGTAAAAACTCAAACCTACAATCGTTTGCCCGTCTGATTCAAGTGCAATAAAACCATACAAGGTTGACCATAAGCCGTAACCATTAATGGGCAAAATCAATTGTTTAACCACACCCGCTTCTTTAACTTGGTAGACAGGCATAACCTTAGGTCGCCTTCTAATACTGCCTACGTCTTTAGCTTTGGGAATCTGCACATTAAGCGCAGGGTCTTTCGCAGCCTTTCTTTCGTCATACGTGGCTGCTTCATACTCAGTTGTGTATTCACCCGTCGATAAATCAATCAACTTAATATCAATTTTTGAAAATGCCTCTTCAATATCGTCACCTTCTTGATATAAACCCGCTACTTGCAAAACATTTTTCTTTTTATCCAGCTCTTTGTTAAGAATTTGGAGCGGTTTTAACGCCACGGCAGAAACCGAGACGAACACAGCACAAACCAAGCAAACTAACGTTGCCATAATAAATGTTTTAGCGGTGCTGTCATTTGAGAGGGCTAGAAAATTCATAGATCCACCTGATTTTGGTTGATTTTCATTAGGCATTACGCTTCTCCCTTCTCTTGATATTCGATTGCACCACGAAGTAGTCAATCAACGGTGCAAACATATTTGCAAACAAAATGGCCAACATCATGCCTTCTGGAAAGGCCGGATTAACGACCCGTATTAATACCACCATTAAACCAATCAACAAACCGTACACCCACCGACCTGTGTTTGTCATTGCTGCACTCACAGGGTCTGTTGCCATGTAGATAGCGCCAAATGCAAAGCCGCCTAATACCGCATGCCAATACCACGGCACTGCAAACATTGGATTAGTGTCGCTGCCAATAGAATTAAACATCATGCTAGTCAATATCATGCCCGCTAAAATGCCCAACATAATGCGGAAAGAGGCAATCCGTGTATACAACAAGAAACACGCCCCGATTAAACAGGCAACGGTAGAGGTTTCACCAATAGAACCTTGTATGGTGCCTATAAACGCATCCATCCAAGTGATTCCCGACGCCATCACTGCATCAATGCCACCTTCTGCAGCCAAGCCTAGAGCGGTTGCTCCACTGAAGCCATCTACTGCTGTCCAAATCGCATCACCCGACATTTGTGCTGGGTAAGCAAAGAACAAGAAGCAACGACCTGTTAACGCGGGGTTTAAGAAGTTTTTACCGGTACCACCAAATACTTCTTTACCAATCACTACGCCAAAGGAAATGCCAAGCGCCACTTGCCATAAAGGCGTGGTCGCGGGAAGAATCAAAGAAAACAATATGGAGGTAACGAAGAAGCCTTCATTCACTTCATGCCCACGGACAATAGCAAATAAAATTTCCCAAATACCACCCACCATCAGCGTGACTAAATATATTGGTACGTAATACATCGCACCATGCACCATACAAGCTAGAATACTATCCGCATCGTAACCCACTAAATTAGTCACCATTCCACGCCATGTGTCTAACGATGTCATGCCAACGTCTGCCATCGCCATATTAGCAAGGTGACCGGTATTCCACATCGCCATGATCACGCAAGGCAATGCTGCTATAAACACATACGTCATCACGCGTTTTAAATCAATCGCGTCACGAACGTGGGTTGTACCTACCGTTACATCTTTTGGTGTATATAAGAAGGTATCGACCATTTCATAAATGGCGTAATACTTTTCAAATGGCCCGCCTTTTGCGAATTGCGGGTGTATTGAATCCAGATAGTTCCTTAAACGAGACATTAGCCCTCCCTCTCGATGTGTGACAAGTTATTGCGTAACGCCATGCCAAAATCGTGCTTGCCTGAATCAACAAATGAGCACAATGCTAAATCTTCTTCATCCAACTCTAGCGCGCCGAGCTGTTCTGCTGAATCGACATCCATAACAACTAACGCACGTAATAATTGAGTAGGTAAAATATCTAAAGGCATCACGCCTTCAAACACACCGATAGGAACAATCGCGCGTGGGCTACCGTGTGCCGATGAATCCATTGGCATTTTTTTGATCCGGTTAAAGCTGGAGAACAATACATTGGTAAACGAGAACTTCTCGCCTGCTGGATTTAACCAACCTAATAACTGACGGTCTCGACCCTCTTGAATTACTGAAATCTGCACATGATAACGACCTAAATAGGTAGCCCAATGATTCGCTTTCCTGCCAGATAGAACAGAACCCGAGATCACACGAATCTTGCCAGAATTTATTTCATCTGCAATCAGCTCTTCAGTATCAGCACCTAGTCTAGTTTTAATTAAACGAGGGTTTTTTACTTTGGGACCGGCTAGCGAAATAATTCTGTCTACGCACAAATGACCCGTGGTGAATAATTTACCCACCGCCATCACATCTTGATAACCAATAGTCCAAGCAATTTTGCTTGCATTAACTGGGCTAATAAAATGCATATGCGTACCAGACAACCCTGCTGGGTGTGGTCCTGAGAACTCACTCACTTCAACCATGCTAGGCACATCAACATTCATGCCTGCCGTTTTGCCAACATACACTTTACCCTCTGTCAGCCTTGATAAAACAGTCAAGCCGTTTTTAAAAGCCTCTGTATCAACTGCAATAACCACGCTCGGGTCAGCAGCWAGTGGATTAGTATCCATGACAGAAACGTGTATAGCCACAGGTTTTGTTGCTGGCGCTGGCACTTTACTAAAGGGCCGAGTTCTGAACGCTGTCCACAAACCTGATGCCGTTAAATTTTCAACAACGTCAGCCACACCAAGCGCAGCCAACTTCTCTGTCGAGTATTTTGCAAATTCAACTTGCTCATCACCATCTAACTCGATAACAACTGTGCGTAATGCACGCTTAGCACCGCGATTAATGCCTTTAACGACACCACAACCTGGAGATGTAAAAACCACACCTTCGGTTTTCTTATCTGTAAATAAAATCTGACCCAGCTTCACACGATCGCCTTCTTTGACCATCATGGTCGGCTTCATGTCGATATAGTCCCTGCCAATAATGGCAACGCTGGAAACCTGATTGCCCTCTGAAATAACTTGCTTCGGCTCACCCGCGATAGGCAAGTCCAAACCTTTTTTGATCTTAAAGTGATTCATTGATTAGGCTTCTTATTAATTAAATACGTTTATTAACACAGCTGAAACTACCAGCCCCGTAAGCTAAAGATTTTAGTGCAAAACACATATAAAACTCGGCTTATTTTACAGTACCGCACCGCAACATTCAATATGTAACCACTAATCTCTAATACCTATCCCTTTGTTTAGAAGCCTTAGGCTTAAGGCCAGTAGAGATACAATAAATAAAGCAATCACTGAAAACCCGTACTTCAAGGGTATATCAGATTCTCCAAGAATACTGTAGCGGAACACGTCAATCATATACAACACTGGGTTAAGCAACGAAACATTTTGCCAGAACGTAGGGAGCATATCTATCGAATAGAATACGCCACCTAAATAAATTAACGGCGTCAGCACAAAGGTCGGCACAATAGAAATATCATCAAAACTTTTTGCGTAAACAGCATTAATAAAGCCCGCTGAAGAAAATAATACGCCCGTCAACAAAAACACCACCACCATCATCACTGGGTGGGCGATATGCAAATCTGTAAAAAATAACGAAACAATCGTAACCAGCACTCCAACTATCAAGCCCCTTAAAACCCCGCCTGAAATATAGCCCGTCAATATCACCCAACCGGGCATGGGAGCAACCAGCATCTCTTCAATATTATGTTGGAATTTAGAACCATAAAAAGAAGACACAACATTAGAATACGCATTACTGATGACTGCCATCAAGATTAGCCCTGGCACGATAAAATCCATGTAATCATACCCTTTCATTTGACCAATTCTTGAACCAATTAAGGTGCCAAAAATTAGAAAATAAAGCGTTGTCGTAATAATAGAGGGCAATAAAGTTTGCACCCAAATGCGCAAAAAGCGACGAAATTCCTTGTAGGCGATTGTCTGCAGAGCAATTAAATATTCTTTTCTCAACGTTTATTGCTCCTTATTTTCATTCAATAGTTTCATGAATAGTTGTTCAAGCCGATTAGACTCATTACGTACCCCCGTCACCTTAATACCTTGATTCGCCAATTCAACAAATAATGCGTGCACACCCGTCTCTTTACGAACGCTCACCTGCCAAGTAGTCTCATCAACAACTGTAATGTCACAACCCTGTATAACCGGCAGCTCTGCAACGGACTTATCCAAGGTCAACACGAAGTTTTCTTCATCTGACGTTGCCAACAAGCTTTTCATGTCAGTATTTTCTATTACCTCGCCTTTATTAATAATCGCAATGTGCCGGCACAAAYTCTCTGCCTCTTCCAGATAATGCGTGGTTAAAATAATAGTCGTTCCAGCCGCATTTATTTTCTTAAAAAAGGCCCACATTGAGCGCCTTATTTCAATATCAACGCCGGCCGTTGGCTCGTCTAAAATTAATAACTTAGGCTCATGCACAAGCGCTCTGGCGATCATTAAACGCCGTTTCATTCCGCCAGAAAGCTCCCTAGAAGGCTCGTTACGCTTATCCCAAATTTCAAGTTGTTTTAAACAAATTTCTGCCCGTTCAAGCGCCTTTTTCCGGGGAATCCCATAATACCCCGCTTGAGATACGACAATATCGAATACATCCTCAAACTGATTAAAGTTAAACTCTTGGGGGACCAAGCCAATACAACGCTTGACCTCTTCTGGCTCTTTATCCAGATCATGACCAAAAACAGTCACTGAGCCTGATGTCTTATTAACTAAGGACGCAATTATTCCAATGATTGTCGACTTGCCTGCACCATTTGCTCCAAGCAAGGCAAAAAAATCACCTTTTTTAACATCCAGGTTTATCCCCTTAACAGCTAAAAAACCATTGCTGTAGCGTTTTTCTAACTGTTTAATTTCCAGAGCATTCATATTAAAAAATTTACTTTATACAGAGGGTCTGTCTAAAAAACCATGACCAATATTTTTTAGACTTTATAGTTTAACGTATAATGATCAATCCCCATCTCATCATTTTTTAATTTTATTGGCGCCATCTCCAAAAAACTTATCAAAAACGCCCTGCATTACCATCAGTACACTAAGCCAGGAAAAATTGAAGTTGCGCCGACAAAAGCGCTTAGCAATCAGACTGATCTTGCCTTAGCCTACACACCTGGCGTTGCTGAGCCTTGCCTAGAAATAGCTAAAGACCCTTCCACCGCAGCTCTTTACACTGCGCGTAGCAACCTAGTGGCAGTTATCACTAATGGTACGGCTGTTCTTGGCTTCGGAGATATCGGCCCACTTGCCTCAAAACCAGTTATGGAAGGCAAAGGAGTGCTCTTTAAAAAGTTTGGCGGGATTGACGTATTTGATATCGAAATTAATGAAACAGACCCTGATAAATTTGTTGATATTGTAGCCAGCCTAGAACCAACATTTGGCGGTATAAATTTAGAAGACATTAAAGCGCCTGAGTGTTTCTTCATTGAACAAAAACTCAGTGAACGCATGGACATTCCTGTTTTTCATGATGACCAACACGGCACAGGGATTATCACTGCCGCCGCCATTCTTAATGGCCTAGAAGTAGCCGGTAAAAATATTGAAGACGTACGACTTGTTGCCTCGGGCGCGGGTGCGGCAGGAATCGCCTGCTTAGATATGCTCGTCGATATGGGCATGAACCGTGA
>JAESRY010000173.1 GCA_016764415.1 Cycloclasticus sp.
GGGCACTATGATGGCCGAGGCACTATCGGCTTACCAATTGAAGARTTACATACTATTATTCGTGATGCACCTAAACCTGTGATTGCWAAAGTACAAGGTTATGCGATAGGTGGCGGAAATGTATTCGCYACYATTTGTGATATGACCATTGCYTCWGAAAAAGCMRTATTYGGCCAAGTSGGGCCAAAAGTGGGYTCAGTTGACCCMGGKTTTGGWACCGCTTATTTRKCTCGMRTWGTTGGYGAGAAAAAAGCACGYGAAATTTGGTATATGTGCCGTAAATACACWGCGCAAGAAGCCCTWGAKATGGGCTTGGTAAATGCMGTTGTACCRCAYGACCAACTMGATGCAGAAGTTGAAAAATGGTGTGATGAAATCATGCAAAAAAGCCCAACAGCYATYTCTATTGCAAAACGGTCATTTAATGCKGATTCTGAAAATATYCGAGGTATYGGYGCACTYGGCTTACAAGCYTTGGCACTSTATTATGATACMGATGARTCYCAAGARGGCGTTAAAGCGTTTAACGAAAAACGTAAGCCMGATTTCCGTCAATTTAAAAAATAAAAGATGTCTAACAAARGCCCACAAATATTCTCAATAGACGGTGTTATTCCCGTTATTCACCCWAGCTCRTTTGTCGATAGCAGTGCCGTGGTGATTGGGGATGTTGTTATTGGCGCTAATTGTTACATTGGACCCAATGTGTCTTTAAGGGGCGATATGGCCTCAATAGAGATAGGCGAAGGCTCAAATATCCAAGACAATTGCACCCTGCATTGCATGACGGGTATTCCGACCATCATAGGAAAATGGGGCCACATTGGTCATGGCGCYGTTGTGCACAGTGCGCGCCTTGAAGAAAATGTGCTCGTGGGTATGAATGCGGTMGTSATGGATGATKCAGTAATTGGTAAAAATAGCGTTGTCGCCGCCATGGCTTTTGTGAAAACAGGCATGAAAGTRCCAMAAAACAGCTTAGTAGCAGGGCTGCCTGCGCGTGTTATTCGGAGCCTAAAACCCGAAGAAATAGAATGGAAACGTGATGGCACCCGTTGTTATCACGAATTARTTGAGCGGTGYAAAACATCGTTGGAAGCTGTAGRCCCGCTCACAGAGAAAGAAAACAACSGACCRTCTTTGAACGTTAGCATGATTGATAAGAAGGCATAATCATCATTGATGATRACTAAACARTAAGGAGAACATYGTGGATTTRAATTACAGYCCTGAAGAACAAGCATTTCAACTTGAAGTACGTGAATTTYTACGCACARATTACCCGAAAGACATCCAAGAAAAGGTGGCTAAAGGCATTGCGTTAAAAAAAGATGACTATATTCGCTGGCAAAAAATACTCAATGACAAAGGCTGGGTGGCACCAGGCTGGCCAGAAAAATACGGTGGCACTGGGTGGRCGCCGATGCAAAAATATATTTTTGAAGAGGAGTGTGGCGCCGCTAATTGTTTAAGGCTCGTCGCGTTTGGTTTGGTTATGTTGGGCCCCGTGCTACTCGAATTTGGCTCTGAAGAACAGAAACAACAATACCTGCCGGATATTTTAAAAAGTGACGTGTGGTGGGCGCAAGGTTACTCTGAGCCCAATGCGGGTTCTGATTTAGCATCATTACAAACCAAAGCAGAACGGGACGGCRATCACTATATCGTTAATGGCTCAAAAACGTGGACAACCCATGGGCATTACGCCGACAAAATTTTTGTYTTAGTGCGYACCAGTCAAGAAGATAGAAAACAAAARGGCATCAGYTTTTTATTGGTWGATATGGATGACCCTGGTGTAACGGTAGACCCTATCGTTACCGTAGATGGCATGCAYGTGGTTAATCAAGTGTTTTTTGTTGATGTCAAAGTACCGGTTGCAAACCTTGTCGGTAAAGAAGGTGATGGTTGGACCATTGCAAAGTATTTATTGCAACACGAACGTACGAATATTGCTCAAGTCCCYCGTTCTAAAAAGCAAATTGAACGATTAAAAGAACTGGCTTCTAAACAGCAAAGTAATGGTAAGCCGTTGCTTGAAGATSAACGTTTTMGAAGCAAAATAGCAGATATTGAGGTTGAAYTGATGGCGTTAGAGATGACTAGCCGTCGTGTTCTATCTAASTTATCTGCTGGTACCGCTCCGGGTGCTGCTTCATCGTTACTCAAAGTAAAAGGGACTGAAGTTCAACAAGCTATTACGGCGTTGCTAATGGAAGCCGTAGGTTATTACGGTTTCCCTTACATTAAAGAAACCATGTTAAATGGWTGGCAAGACGAAGAACCTATAGGCCCAGAAGAGGCCGCTGTTCTCGCCCCTCATTATTTTGATTGGCGTAAAACGTCAATTTATGGCGGTTCAAACGAAATTCAAAAGAACATTATGGCGAAAGCCGTATTAGGACTTTAGGTAAAGGAATAAGRMTATGAATTTAGAATTCACAGAAGAAATGGTCATGTTGCAAGATGGCTTAAATAAATTTTTGCAAAATGAATATGATTTTGAAACCAGACAAAAACTCAGTCGKCACGGTATAGGCTACAGTGAAGAAAACTGGCAACAATTTGCAGACATGGGWTTGTTAGGTGTTCCCTTTGATGAAGACTGTGGCGGCTTTGGTTTTGGCCAAACYGGGCTGATTGTTGTTATGGAAGCGATTGGTAAAGGCTTAGTAGTGGAGCCATATCTAGCCAGCGTTGTATTAGGAGGCCAACTGRTTCAACGGGCAGGCACTAATGAACAAAAGCAAGCCATCCTCCCAGCCTTAATCGCAGGCGAGTTAAAACTAGCCTTTGCATATGCAGAACGTCAATCACGCTATAACTTAGCRGATGTARCTTGTAGCGCAACAAARCAGGGTGATSAATACCTTATCASCGGTGATAAATCSGTGGTGTTTAATGCTGAAACCGCCGATAAAATAATTGTCKCWGYTAGAACCAGTGGWGACACWATCAGTCAACAAGGYATTACCTTATTYATRCTGGAYAAAGRSTYRRCMGGTYTATCMGCTAARCATTATGAAACAGTRGATGGYTTACGYGCCTCAGAATTATCATTCGATAAAGTAGCCGTAGGCGYAGATGCRATACTSGGTCAAGTGGATGGCGCATTTGATGATATTCAAGCCATTATTGATTCTGCAACTGCAGCCATATGTGCTGAAGGTGTAGCCATCATCACTGAGCTACGAGAAAAAACAGTCGAGTACCTTAAAACGCGCAAACAATTTARCCAGCCACTTGGAAACTTCCAAGTAYTACAGCACCGTACCGTTGATATGTTTATGGCAGAAGAGCAAATGCGYTCAYTGGCGTACCTGGCRGCTATTAATATCTCCAGYGACGATGAAACTGAACGTGTTAAAAGTGTCAGTGCTGCAAAAATATATTTGGGCGACACCCGTTCAATAGTTGCTGAACAAGCAGCTCAACTWCATGGYGGCATTGGTGTSACSGATGAATTAGACGTGGCKCATTAYGTWAAACGSTTRACSATGYTGAAYRCSCTRTTTGGWGAYMGWGATTTCCAAATGCAGCGKTTTTGYCAAGCCGACTAATAAAGGCTTTGTTTTGACGAAAAAATYATCAGACTTGGAATATCCCATTCAAGGCAAGCCCGAATTTGGCAAGCTAATTGAGGTATCCGMTGRCATATTCTGGTTGAGGATGCCAATTCCTTTCAGCTTAGACCATATTAATTTATGGGTCCTACGAGACCACGATGGTTGGACAATTATTGATACCGGTTTTTACAGCCTAGAAAGTGTTTCGCTATGGGAAGCCGTATTGAGTGGGCACTGCAAAGGCGAAAAAATAAACAAAATTATTGTGACGCACTTCCACCCTGATCACGTTGGGATGGCAGGTTGGCTCGTTAATAAAACAGCTGCACCTTTGCACATGAGCCAGGGTGAATTTGATATGTTGCACATTGCTTGCCAAGCTTTTACCAACGAACAAAACGTCACTAGACGTCAGTTCTATCAATGTTTTGGTTTGCCCGAAAACACCATAAGTAAACTGCTTGATCGAAAAGGCAGTTATATAGACGGCGTGCCGAATGCACCCCTATTATTTCAACGTATGAACGATAGTGAATCAATTGAGATTAACGGTGAGTCGTGGCAGTTTCACAATTTTTCTGGGCACAGCCCAGAGCACGTTTGCCTGTTTAATGCCCAGCGCAATATATTGATTTCTGGCGACCAAGTTCTACCGTCTATTTCACCTAATATCAGCGTTTCGTACAACCAACAGCACGCGGACCCGTTAGCAAATTACTTATCCAGTTTATCGGCACTGTCTACGTTACCAGCGGATGTTTTAGTGCTGCCATCGCATGGTCGCGTATTCAAAGGACTACATAACAGAACGAAAGATTTAATGGCCGGTCATCAGAAAGATTTAGACAAACTGCAACTCTTTTGTCAACAGCCCCGTACAGGGCATGAGGTAATGGAAAAATTATTCGGCGACCATTTAAACCTATTTAATATATTTTTAGCAGTAGGCGAGGCATTAGCTCATTTGAATTGCCTGGTAGAGCAGAACAAACTGACACGCATTGCTGGCCCCACAATACGTTATCAAACTGAGGTAAAAGTATGAGTGATTATGTGAGATATAGCAGCTTGGTTGAAGGGGACACCTTTCTTGACCCACCGCCATCTTTTGATGTGACAGAGGTCCTTGTTGATAAGTACATCGCAGCAACCAATGATACGACACCAGAACTTAACGGTCTTAATGCTGCAGGCAAACGCATTGCCCCACCCATGCTCGCTGCGGTTTATGTTATTGATGCGTTACGAACTCGTGTTGGCCCTCCCGGTGGTATTCATGCTAAACAACAATTCAAATTCCATCGCCCAGCCATAATTGGCGAAACCTTATTTACCTCGGCCTCTGTATTAAAGCTATATGAGAGAAAGGGGCGCAATTACGTAGACATGACGACAGAGACAAAAAATCAGCAAGGTGAGTTAATTACCAGTGGCATGATTACGCGCATTTGGGGGAAAGAATCATGAGTAATATCGAATCCCTGCAGCAGTATCAAGGCGTATCTGTTGGTGATAAATTACCTAATCTTGTGCAGGCAGTTGATCAAAATATGATTGATGCCTATGCGGATGCATCCGGCGACATCAACCCCTTACACATTGACCCTGAATTTGCCAAAACAACCTTTTTTGGCCGTACCATCGCGCATGGGTTACTAACACTCGCTTTCGTGTCTCGAGTGTTATCCCAGTGGAATTGGCAAGGGTGGGCTTACGGCGGCGAATTAAACATTGCATTTTTAGGCCCTGTATACCCCGGCGATAGCGTGCGTGTAAGTGGCGAAATTGAATCAATAGAACGTCGTGATGATGGTGTTTATGCACGGTGCCAGTTGGTTTGTCATTGCGCCGATAAGGCTGTTGTTAAAGGCTACGCCATTTGTAAAATTTAACCGGAGAAAATTGATGCCATACAAAAGAGAAGGGGCGCTGGATAAAAAGGGACAAGCTTACTATCACCCAATTGAAGTGATGTCTCAAACAGAGATTATTCATTTACAAGAAAAAAAATTACGCCAACAAATGCAGTATTTGCAACAACATTCAGCGTTGTATCAACAAAAATTTGCGAATGCCGGCATCCAGTTCGACGATATTAAAACCATCAGTGATTTAACAAAAATTCCTTTTACAGTAAAACAAGATTTACGCGACAGCCTTCAAGCAGAACCACCGTTTGGCCTGCACCGAACTGCACCGCTAAGCGATATCATTCAGATGCAGGCATCGTCTGGCACTACCGGTAGCCCAGCGTATGTTGCGCTAACAGAAAATGATATTTTGATGTGGAATGAGCTCAGTGCACGCGGTTTTTTTGCCTGTGGCGTTAATCCAGGTGACTTTGTTCTACATGGTTTTTCCATGAGCAAAGGTTTCGTTGGTGGCATTCCCTGCGTTCAGGCCTTGCAATACATGGGGGCTATCGATATTCCTGTGGGCGCTGATGGTGGTGTTGATCGGTTGTTACGAGCCTGTGCCGATATCAAACCCAGAGTAGTGATTGGCGCACCCAACTTCTTATTACACATGGCGTCTCAAGCGAAAAGTATTCTTGGTATTGAGGCGAAAGATTTAGGTGTCGAACAATTAGTGGTTGGTGGCGAACCAGGTGGTGGCATACCGGCCATTCGTGAAGCGCTTGAAAACAGTTGGGGCGCAAAAGTATGTGAAATGATGGGAGGCACTGACTTAGGCGTTATTTACTGGGGCGAATGCGACCAACAAGACGGTATGCATATGCTCTGTCAAGATCACATTRTTGTTGAATTGATAGACCCWGAGACAGAGAAGGTCATCGACTTTAGTAAAGGCGCGACRGGTGAATTGGTTTATACCGCGATTGGCCGTGAAGCCTCTCCCGTTGTTCGGTTCAAAAGTGGCGATCATATCATCGTCACCGACACTGAATGTGGCTGTGGACGTACTGGCCCAAAGATACGTTGCTTTGGCCGCACAGATGATATGCTAATCGTACGAGGCATTAATGTGTTCCCATCCGCAATACAAGACCTTGTGTTGCAAATGCAGCCCGACACTAACGGTATTATGCGTGTTTGGGCAGATTTTGACGGCCATACCACACAGCAAAACCTAAAGATTATTGTTGAGCGTGGTGCAGGGGTGTCTGCTAAGGATGATATTGAATTAGCACAAAGGATTCAAACAACCATAAAAAACTCGCTGTCTTTTAAAGCCAAGGTTATATTGGTTGATGCCGATAGTTTCGAAAAACCAGGTGTCGCGAAAGTTGCGCTAACGCTAAGGTCACGTCCTGATTTTATTCAACCTACTCATTAAGTTATTAGCATGCCTATTATAAAAACAACCGTTAATACAAAATCCGAGAGTTTCATCGCTAATTACGACTTTTATTTGCAGCGTATCAAAGATCTACAACAGCGCCGTCATCGCGCGCACTTGGGCGGGCCGGAAAAAGCAAGGAAACGACACACCGAACACCGGCAACAAGTATTACCCAGGGATCGCGTACGTCTAGTGTTGGATCCAGGGTCACCTTTTTTAGAACTGGGTGAACTGGCAGGGGATAACTTACCCGAAGGAACTCAAGCAGGTGCTAGCATTATCACCGGCATCGGGCTTATCAACGATCGTCAGTGCATGATTATCGCCAACGACGCAACCGTTAAAGGTGGCACGTATTATCCAATGACATGTAAAAAACACGTACGTGCTCAAACGTTTGCCATTCAGCACCGTTTGCCCTGCATTACCATGGTACAAAGTGGTGGTGCATTCTTACCTGAACAAGAGGGTATCTTTCCCGACGAAGGGATGTTTGGTAGCATTTTTGTTAATCAAATTGAAATGTCATCTCAAGGAATTCCACAAATATCCATCGTATTGGGTTCATCCACTGCTGGCGGCGCATATATACCTGCTTTATGTGATGAAATTGTTATTGTACGCGGTAAAGGTTTTATGTATTTGGGCGGTCCTCAACTGGTTGAAGCCGCAACAGGTGAGCAGGTGGGCCATGAAGAGTTAGGCGGCGCAGACATGCATAGCCGCGATAGCGGGGTGACCGATTATATCGCTGAAGATGACTTACATGGTCTTAATGTCATCCGTGATATTGTTCAAAATTTAGGCAAATTGCCGCAACAACGTTGGGATGTAGCCGACTCGATAGAACCCCTTTATCCCATTGATGATATATACGGCCTTATTAATAAAGACACTAAAATCCCTAACCCAAATAGAGAAATTCTGGCACGTTTAATTGATGGCAGTAATTTTGATGAATTTAAGGCTAACTACGGTAATACGTTAATGTGCGGTTTTGCCAAAATTCATGGTTTTGAAATAGGTATTTTGGCAAACGATGGTGTTATGTTCAGCGAATCGGCAAAAAAGGGCACACATTTCATTAATCTATGCTGCCAACGAGATATTCCTTTGTTATTTATGGCGGATGTTCCTGGGTTTATGGTGGGCGAACACGCCGAACGCGGCGGCATTGCAAAAGATGGTGCAAAATTCATTACTGCCATGAGCTCTGCAAAAGTCCCTAAATACACGTTAATCACGGGTGGTTCATATGGTGCGGGGTACTTGGCCATGTGTGGCCGTCCATTTAAACCCAATGCTATGTTGGCGTGGCCAAATGGCCGGTCGGGCATTATGGGACCAGAACAAGTAGCCAATACCTTAGCTACTGTTAAGGAAGATATCTTAAAACGTGAACACAAAACGTGGACCGAAGAAGAACGCGAGGCATTTAAGGCACCACACCGCAAACGCTTTGAAGCGTCCGAAGACGCCTACAATTTTGCCTCGAAACTTTGGTATGACGCCGTTATTGACCCCGTCGAAACGCGAGAAACACTGGCATTATTATTAGATTTAGCTGGGCGAACACCAAAGATCGACACCCAGTTTGGGGTATTTAGACAATGATTAAACGAATTCTTATTGCCAACCGTGGTGAAATTGCTTGTCGTATAGCGCGCACTTGTCGTCGTTTAGGAATAGCCGTTGTAGGAATCTATTCGGAAGCAGATAAAAATAGTCGCCATGTAAGAGAAATAGGGCGCGCCATTTTAGTCGGTGGGCCGTTAGCATCGGATAGCTATTTAAACATTCAGAGTGTGATTAATGCTGCGAAAAACGCCGCGTGTGATGCTATTCATCCAGGCTATGGGTTTTTATCTGAGAACCCTGAATTTGCAGACGCTGTTGAATCTGCTGGTTTAATTTTTATCGGCCCACGAGCTGATAGTTTGCGTCGTTTTGGGGATAAATCTGCTGCTAAAAAAGAAGCCGTTAATGCCAATGTAAATGTGATTCCAGGTAGTGAACAAAAACTCACTGATCCGCAAGCTATTGCAGCATGCGTAAAAGGAATGCAGTTGCCTGTCATGCTGAAAGCCGCTGCGGGTGGTGGTGGCAAAGGCATGCGTGTGCTCAACGACTTAAACAACCTTGAGTCAGATATAGCATCCGCCATGAGTGAAGCGTTACGTGCATTCTCAGATGATGCTATTTTGATTGAGCAATGCATCACTAATGCGCGCCACGTGGAAGTACAAATCGCTGGTGATGGTGATGGCAATGTTGTGCACTTATTTGAACGTGAATGCTCCTTACAACGTCGACATCAAAAAGTGATAGAAGAGGCTCCAGCAATCTTCTTAACGCCTGAACTTCGAGACTCTTTATTATCAGCCGCTTGCCGCTTGGGTGCGCAAATACAATATCGGGGTCTTGGTACCGTTGAGTTTTTAGTCGTTGGAAAAGACTATTATTTCCTTGAAGTTAATCCGCGACTTCAAGTCGAGCACCCCGTTACCGAAGGCATTACAGGTATCGATTTGGTTGAATTGCAAATTCGCATTGCAGACGGTGTTGGCTTTGGATTTAATCAACAAGACATTAGTGTGAACGGCCATGCTATAGAAGTGCGTTTATATGCCGAATCACCTACGCAACAATTTATGCCCTCGACAGGTGTGATTGATAGCATCGAATTTCCATCGCAATTGCGCATTGAAACAGGCGTTGATAGTGGTGATACCGTATCGTCATATTACGACCCGATGATTGCCAAATTAATTGCAACGGGTGCATCTCGTGCACAAGCATTAGAACGACTTCAGCTGGGCTTAGCAGAAACGGTTATTTTTGGCCTTGATAATAATCGCCATTTCCTTCGACAACTGTTGCTCTACGATGAGGTGCAAGCAGACCGTATTGACACCGGAACCATAGACCGCTGGTTGCCAGATTATGCCGAAATATTAGAGCCTCAATTAGCAAAAAAACAAGCCGCTGTGGCAGCAGCGCTGTGGCTAGATCAACACCGTGACATGGCGAGCAAAAACCCATGGAAACGAACAGCCGTATTTACCCAATGGTCACTTAATTCTATCGCTGATACACCACTACATACGCTGGTGTTAAAACATAACGATAACGAATGGAATATTGCATTTTTATCAATGGATGCACATCTTCTCGTGTCATTAACGATCAACGATGAGCGCTTTGACTTAACACTGCAGCAGACCTCAAATAATGTTTACTTAGCCGAATTTGAGGATAGTCAGCTACCTATAACGGCAGTTGCCTATAGTGATGTTATTTATACCCAATCAAACTCGCAACAAATCACTTTTGAGGTACTCCCCGTCGTCAGTGACAAGCAGGGCGAATCAGATGCGAATAATAATGTTATCGCACCTATGATGGGTGAAATCATCAATGTGTTGGTTGAAGTAGGTGAAACCGTTGAAGCAGGGCAGTTATTAATTGTTATGGAATCAATGAAGATGCAGTTGCAAATCGTCGCTGTTAGCAGTGGCATTATCTCGACCATTCATTGCAAAGCAGGTGATAATGTTGCCCGTGGTGCTGTCGTGGTAGATGTAGATGCAGAATAGGACGCTACGCGGTAAAGTTGCCATTGTTGGTGTTGGCCAATCACCCTCAGGGCGGGTGCCCGGCAGAAGTCCACTCGACTTAACTGCTGATGCCACTTTAAAAGATTTTGAATTAAATGTATGCTATAATTGATAAACGTTGCTCTAAAGAAATAAAAAATAACTTGAACAACTATGTTGAAGCTGTTTTTGAATTTTCTTCAAATGATATTACGTATAATTCAATCTCAGGACATCCAGATATTTTTATGTTTCAGGATGGTAAAAAACTTATTTTAGCTCCAAATTCACCAAAAGAATTGCAACAGTTTTTTGATGTTAAAAATATTCGTTATTCATTAGGAATCAAAAAAGTAGGCTTTTTACTTGAAAATAGTGCCCATTATAATTGTGTTACAACAAAAAAGTACTTTTTTCATAAGAATGGAATACCAGATGCTTCCATACAAGAGTACTGTTCTAAAAAACGATCAGTTAAATTCTCTCAATCATATGTACGTTGTAGCATGTTTCCTCTTGGCAATGAAAAAATAATTACTTCAGATGTAGGAATTGTTAATTCATTAAAAAAAAATATGATTGCTAATTTCTATTTTGATCCTTCAGAAATTACTATAAATGACCATAAAAATGGTTTTATAGGAGGAACAATGGGAAGATTGAATGATACAATCTTTTTTTTAGGTGACATCTTTAAGCACAAGGATGGAGAGGCATTACACAAATTTATTACCTCAAATGGGGAAGAAGTAGTTTGTTTAGGAAATGATTATTTGTATGACGGAGGTGGTATTTTTTTTGTTGAATAAAGAAGTTAAAAATTTAATTTTTGTATTTCTAATTCATAATCATATTGTAAATCTTCATGTAGCAAAGACATTTTTTTTCGAATGGATTCAATTTCTCGCTTACAAATATTCATGAGTACATTGTTATTTTTGATTGAAGGCTTAAATTCAATTAATTTTTTACAAAAATAAAGTAACAATTCAATCTCTGTTTCTTTATTTTTTGAATATCGAATGTATTTTTTAATTGTACGTAAAATTTTACGCACACTTTTTTTAATAAAATAGTATGTTTTTGTATTTATGAGCTCAAACTGCTCATCAATTTCGTTTTTAACACTATTTATATAGCCTTCTTCATGATACGATTCGAATAAAAGGTAGGTGAGAAGTTCTTTGTTTTCTTTTTTAAA
>JAESRY010000081.1 GCA_016764415.1 Cycloclasticus sp.
CATTAACTCAATGGCATCTTGATTTTTCAGCTCACCGTCAATTTCTTTAGCGCCTGCGGCAACAGGCTTAAATCCAGACACGCGCATTTGTCGATTGCAAAACCCCTGCAACAATTGCTTAGCTACATATGTTTTGCCTACATCTGTGTCAGTACCCGTAATAAAGAAGCTTTTTGCCATTTTATTTGCAGCCAGCCGGTTTCTCAGCTGTTACATACACGGCTTGAAAGCATGCGGGCACACCCTTTTCTGTTCGTAATGCCTCATAGGCAGACAACATCGATTTAAACGCTTTAATTCCCGTCAACCCATGATTGCGGCCTGGGTTCATATTGTGTGCACCCATCCCTTTTAGATCCAACATTAAATGTTTAGGCGAATCATAATAATTAATAATATTTTCGCTTGAAACATCAATATTACAAAAACCGGCCTCGGCTAAATAATTGCGAATAGAATCATCATCAATAAATTCATTCACGTGAACACCATTATCGGCGCTACTCCACGATGCTTTAAGTTCGCGCAGCGTTTGTGGGCCAAACGTGCTAAACGTGAATGTACCCTCTGGTTTTATAACTCGATACGCTTCATCTATCGCTCTTTGCAAGTCAGAACACCATTGATATGCTAAATTAGAATAAACAGCATTCACCGCAGAGCCTGCCAACGGTATGCTTTCCGCATCAGCACAAATAAGCCCCGCTGCTTTAAATTCACCCAAATGTGATTTTGTTTTATTCAACATACCTACGGCTATATCTAAGCCATACAATTCACGAAGGCCGTTAATTTCACTTATTTTTTTAGACAAATAACCCGTTCCAGCACCAATATCTAATACCTTTTTTGGTGCTGGTGAATTCAAGGCATCTCGCTGCTCAAGTAAACGACTACCAATTTCTCTTTGCAAGGAGGTGAATTGATTGTAACTGTCTGACGCATCATCAAAGGACTGCCTCACAACCGCTTTGTTAAATATTTTTCTCTGTGTAAATTGAGCCGTCATAACGCCCGCTCCTTAGTCCATAGAAATTGCTCTATCAATTCGAGCACCTCAGACGTATGAGATAAAAATAAAACGTGCGCCGCCTGCTTAATAACCACGAGTTTTATTCGCGGATTTATGGCCTGTGATTGCTCACCCACCCCCACAGGAATAAGGTTATCTTTCTCACCCAACAGCATCAACAACGGGCAGCTAACCTTTTTAAGCGCATGACGTAAATCCAAGTTTTGTAACATTCGTAGCCCACTGGTAAGGCCATTCTTTGAAGGTTGTGGGCCGGCACCTAACAAACTCAACAGTAACTTTCTTGTTTCTTTTGGCCGTTCCATTCCTTGCGTTTGTAGCGATACAAATCGTTTTATTGTTGCTGAGGAATCCTTAATCAACCCTTGCTGGAAGGCTTCAAGCACATCATTTTCTTGCCCGCACAACCAATCATCTGATTGCACAAACTTCGGCGAACTCCCGAGCATTATTAAACTACTAACCCGTTGCGGATATTTATTTGTATACGCTAAAGCCAGCATACCTCCCAGTGACCAACCCAATACTGTGCATTTCGGTGGCAATTGCTCTGCCATCGACTCCAGCAACTCATCCAGCGCCCAAGCATCGGCATATTCGCTACCATCATGCCCAGGCAGATCCATGCAAATCACTGTGAATGATTGTTCCAACCTAGGTAACATCGATTGCCAAATGGCTGAACTCATAGCCCAGCCATGAATTAACACCAGCACAGGGCCATCACCGGACTGCTGCAAATTAAGCTTCATTTAATAGCCCCTTCGAGCGCACACAGCAATCCATCTACTTGGGCTTCCGTATGGTTAGCTGAAAACGTAATACGCAACCGTTCACTCGATTTACGAACAGTTGGGTGGCGTATCGCACCGACCAAGATATTCTTTTCTTTTAAATACTCACTAGCAGACATAACCGCTTGATTACTACCCAGTACCACCGGCTGTATCGGCGTTTTAGATGGCATCAATTGCAACCCCAACTGCTGAGCCCCCTTGCGAAATTGAGCAATTAGCGCGGTTAATTTCTCACGCCGCCAATTTTCCTGCTGACAGATTTTTAAACTCTGCCTTGTCGCCGCCATAATGGCTGGTGGCATCGCCGTTGTATAAATATAGGTTCTGGCTTTTTGTATCAAGGTCTCAATTAGCTCATCACTGCCAGCTATAAACGCGCCTGCCGTTCCCAATGCTTTACCCAAGGTCCCCATCAAAATCGGCACATCTTGCTGCGTTAATGAAAGCTGCTCGACTAAGCCGCCGCCATTTTTACCTAGTACGCCTATTCCGTGCGCATCATCAATCATTAACATCGCATTAGACTCCGCACACAATGACACAAGCGCTTTAACATCGGCTTCATCGCCATCCATACTAAAAACACCGTCACTAACAACCATTTTCTTAGCTTCAGAAGACGAGCGAAGCAGTTGCTTCAATCGATTCAAATCAGCGTGCGAATAACGCCTTAAACGTGCGCCAGACAATCGGCCGCCATCAATCAATGACGCATGGTTCAACTTATCTTGAAATAATTCGTCACCTTCGTGAAGCAACGCGGATAACGTACCTAGATTCGCCATGTAGCCGGTAGAAAAAACTAGCGCCCTTTGACGGCCTGTAAACTCAGCCAGTTCTTCTTCTAACGCGTGATGCTCACGACTGTGCCCGCTAATAAGATGCGCCGAACCACTACCCACACCGAACTGATTAGCCGATTGCTGAAACGCCTTAATGACATCGGGGTGATTCGCCAACCCAAGGTAATCGTTGCTCGAAAAATTATCGTACAGTGTGTTCCCAATGCGTACTTGTGCGCCTTGAGCACCTTCGATAATTTGGCGCGAGCGATATAACTGCTGATGCTTTAATTCATCAAGCTCACTTGATAGCTCCCAGTCACTCATACAACAAGCTATACCGTAGCGGGGTGAATTCCTAGACGTTTAAATAATTGGTGGTCAGCGCTTTCTGAAGGGTTCTCTGTCGTCAACAATTGGTCTCCATAAAAAATAGAATTTGCGCCGGCAAAGAAACACATTGCCTGCATTTCATCACTCATATCAGAACGACCAGCAGACAACCTGACCTGAGATTTCGGCATTAAGATACGCGCAACCGCGATGGTTTTTATAAACTCTAATGAATCAATTTGCTCAACACCCTCTAATGGTGTGCCTTTCACTTGCACCAATTTATTAATCGGCACGCTTTCTGGCGGGTGCTCCATATTCGCTAAGGTCTGCAACATTTTTGCACGGTCTTCGTGTGCCTCACCCATACCCACAATACCACCACTGCATACGTTGATACCTGCGCCACGCACGGTGTCCAAGGTATCTAAACGGTCTTGGTAGGTACGTGTTGTAATCACTTCTTTGTAATACTCTTCCGATGTATCAATGTTGTGATTGTAATAATCTAACCCTGCATCTTTTAGCCGTTTTGCTTGGCTATCTTCAAGCATACCTAGCGTGACACAGGTTTCCATGCCTAATGCTTTAACCTCTTCCACCATCATGGTGACTTTATCTAAATCCCTGTCTTTAGGGCTTCGCCAAGCAGCGCCCATGCAAAAACGACTTGCGCCATTAGCTTTCGCTTTTTTAGCTGCTTCCACCACCGCTTGAACTTCCATTAATGCTTCTTTTTCAAGCCCCGTATCGTAACGAATACTCTGCGGGCAGTACGAACAATCCTCCGGACAGGCGCCCGTTTTTATGCTCAATAGGGTGCTTATTTGAACAGCATTATGGTCAAAATTCTCACGATGAATCGTATGCGCCTTAAACAATAAATCATTGAAGGGTAAATCAAACAACGCTTGAATTTTTGCAAGTGGCCACGTGTTTCGCACGATATTTACCGTCGCTCTTTTTTGCTCATTAACTGCCTGTGATGATATGCTCATGCGGAAACCAACCTTATCCATTGTCGAAAACGTTAATGTTACCTTAGCTCACTATGTTGTCAAAATTAATTTGCAATAAAATAGACAACTGGTTAAATATTGCACAATCTAGCTTTTATCCCTATACCTGCTTTATTTGTCACCAGCCCGGCATTAATCACCTCGATTTATGCGGCTCTTGTGCCAATGACCTCATCACTATCGAACAAACCTGTACGGTTTGCGATATTCAACTCAATGTTGGTAGCGCCATTTGCGGGCGTTGCTTAAAAACCACCCCTTATTTTGACCAAATCACTACGCTATATCGCTACGAGGGTATCGCTAAGCTCCTAATCCAGTCATTAAAATTTCAGAGCAAGCACAGTTGCGCCAGAATTATGGGGGAACTGTTAATGCAACACGTTAAGAAAAAAGCCAATAAACCCGATGTGCTTATGGCGGTTCCGCTACACTCAAAGCGTCTATCGGAACGCGGTTTTAACCAATCAGAGTTAATTGCTGAACATATACATAAAGGCACCGATATTCCTCTTATACATCATCWACTAAAGCGCACTATCAACACGCAAAGCCAAACGTCACTAAAAGCGGCTGAACGCCGTAAAAATTTGAAGGATGCGTTTCAATATAGCGGCGTGGATACGGTTAAATCTGTTGCTATTATCGATGATGTTGTAACAACCGGCTCCACCGCCAATGAAATTGCCAAAACATTAAAGCAACAAGGTGTGGAACGCGTTGAAATTTGGGCTTTTGCTAGAGCCTAAATCAAACTGCTTTTAAAAAGATAATCCGCCGCAATACCTACAAAGACAACTAAACCCAACCAACTATTATTCAAAAATGCTGTCATGCATTTAGCGGGCAGCCTGTCTTTAATCAAAAGCTGATGATAGATGGCAAAACCAACTGCTACCGATAGACCTACGCTATAAAAGATACCTAACTCGGCTTTCTGTCCAATAATTAACAAGGTGATGAAAAACAAACACTGAAAAAAACCGATGAACACCTTATCTAAATCACCGAATAAAATAGCGGTCGACTTAACACCTATTTTCAAGTCATCTTCTCGGTCTACCATCGCATACATCGTGTCATACACCACAGCCCAAACAACAGTGGCGACAAATAACAACCAAGCGAGGGGTGGCACTGAATTGGTCTGCGCCGCATAAACCATAGGTACGGCCCAGCCAAACGCCATACCTAAAAACACCTGAGGCAAGTGAGTGTAACGTTTCATGAAAGGATACAAGGCTGCCAGAAAAACACCCCCAAACGATAAGTAAATGGTTAATGTGTTCATTAATAAAACCAGTAAAAACGACACCAGAACAAGTACTAAAAATAACTGCAATGCCTCCCGCGGGCTCACCAACCCAGATGCAATTGGCCTACCTTTGGTGCGCAAGACATGCGGATCAATTTTTCTATCTGCGTAGTCATTTATCACGCAGCCAGCTGAACGCATCAACACAACACCTAGAGTAAAAACAATGAAAACCAACACATCTGGCCTACCATTGCTGGCTATCCATAATGCCCAGTACATTGGCCACAACAGTAACAAGCTACCAATTGGTTTATGCATGCGGGTAAGCAACCAATAAGCTTGAAGGTTTGATTTGCTCAGTTCAATCTTCATACGTTAAACAAAGCCGGTAGGAAAAACTCACTCACAAGGAAAACCCGTTTATTAATTTGATACGTATTACGACGCGCCCATAAATGCGGTTCGCCATTGAGTAACGGTTGAATCTCATTGTTCAGCGTTCTCATGTCCACCTTTGCGAAATCCAGCCCCACTCGCTTTAAGTTAGGGTAGCCAAAAATAACCTCTCCCAAAGGTTTATTGCCTAAATGGGTTAATTCCTGGAGACTGTGCGCTGTTTTTCTAGGTAGGGTCGTCCGTGCAAACACAAAAGACACATCATCAACTTTCAAAAGAACCTCGCGAATTAATGCGTGCTGGTAAGGCGGCTGGCCTAAGCATTGAGCATCGGCTAAAAAAGGCTTTGCCAAACCCTGACCTTTTACTTCAACACTAAAAGGTGCTGAAAACGTATTTTTAATTCTAAGCGTCAACGATGACGGCTCCATCAACCAGTCAACAATTTGTTGTGGCATGGTGCGTAAAGACCAACGGCTGACATCGCGCCAAATCGGTTCTTTTATGAAAAAATTATTAATATTATTCAACGAGATATGTCTTATTCAAACGTGCGCATATTCTACTGAATTAGCTAACCAACGGTGGATTAAAGGCTCTATTAATTCTAGCTGATGTTGCAATACATCGTCTGCGCACCTTGCCACTAGGTCAAGCAACGCAGCATCTCGCACAAGGTCAGCCACCTTAAAGCGCATAAACCCTGCTTGTCGTTTACCCAATAATTCACCCGGGCCGCGCAATTCCATATCCTTCTCGGCAATCTTAAATCCATCGCTAGTCGCTCGCATAATCGAAAGCCGTTCGTTAGCATTTTTCGATAACGGTGCTTTATACAGCAAAACGCAATGGCTATCTCGCTCACCGCGACCCACTCGCCCGCGTAATTGATGCAGTTGCGCCAAGCCAAGCCTTTCTGCATTTTCAATGACCATTAAACTAGCGTTCGGTACATCTACACCCACTTCTATCACCGTGGTGGCGACTAAAATTTGCAATTTCATCTCTTTGAACTGCTGCATCACATGATGCTTTTCTTCAGCCTTCATTCGCCCGTGTAATAAGCCGACTTTTACATGTGGCAGCAACTCTTTCAACAACTGCGCCGCCACCTCTGCCGCCTGACACTGCAGTACTTCCGACTCCTCAATCAACGTGCATACCCAATACACCTGCCGTCCATCCTCAACACCTTGTTGTATACGTTCAATAATGAGTGGTCTTTTCTCAATTGACAACACAGTCGTCGTCACCGGTGTTCGCCCTGGCGGAAGTTCATTAATAATAGATAAATCCAAATCCGCATAACCCAGCATGGCCAATGTTCTTGGAATCGGCGTTGCTGTCATGACCAGTTGGTGAGGCGACATGCCGTTTAATGCGCCCTTATCCCTCAGCGCTAGCCGTTGATGCACGCCGAAACGATGCTGCTCGTCTATAATCACCAAACCTAATTTAGCAAAAACCACAGCCTCTTGAAACAGCGCGTGCGTACCAATGATTACTTGCGAACGCCCTTCTCGTATATCTTCAACAATCACCTTTTGTACTGCGGCTTTTTGTCGCCCAACCAAACAATCTACTTGAATGCCTAACGGTTCCAGCCACGCTGCAAAATTTCTAACATGCTGTTCCGCCAACAGTTCGGTCGGCGCCATTAGCGCTACTTGATACCCCGCCTGCGTGGCTAATAGAGCCGCGCAGGCCGCTACGACGGTTTTTCCTGAACCCACATCACCTTGTAACAAGCGCTGCATAGGGTGGGCGGATATTAAGTCCGATGTGATTTCTTTAATCACGCGTTGTTGCGCGTTGGTTAATTCAAAACCTAGCGAACCCAAGAATTGTTTTTGTAAGCTATCTGACGATTTAAAAATAGGCGCATTCTGTTTCTTAACACCGTCTTTAAGCCGGCTCATACTTAAGTGGTTCGCCAATAATTCTTCAATAATTAGCCGTTGAAATGCGGGGCTTTCATGCACCTCAGCCGTGGGCATTTTTTGTGGGTAATGTAACTGCTGCAAACTGTCGATTAACTCAGGGAGGTTTTTAACCGCTCTAGCACTAACGGGTAAACAGTCACGTACCGAAGCACCCTGTTCAAGCAACACAAACGCTTGCTTAATTAACTTTCTAAGCGTGGCTTGCTGAACACCTTCGGTTGCAGGATAAACAGCCGACAAACCCTCGTTGATTTCGCCGCGTTGCGTCTCGGCAATCAATTTATATTCAGGGTGAACAACATCAAAGCCCTGCGATTTATTATAGGCTTTAATTTCCCCGAAACACCTCAGCCATTGACCCCGTTTTAGCGCTTGTTTTTGACTATTAGAGAAATGAAAAAAACGTAGTGTAATAAAGCCAGTGCCATCACTCACACGCACTAGCATTGAACGACGCCCTCTGAAAACTACCTCGGCGAGTTCAACTTGGCCTTCAAATAGACATGATTCACCCGCACGCATCTCGCCAATCGCCACAAGTCGGCTTCTGTCTTCATACCTAAAAGGCAGATGAAATAAAACATCCGCCACCGAGCTAATACCCAGGTTAGTTAATTTTTCTGCAACTTTTTCGCCGACACCTTTAAGGTGAGTAATCGGCAACTCATCCAAACAACTGCTCGCATCCATTTAACCGATGACGGGTTGTGTGGTGAGTATTATTCGTCGCATAAAACCATAACCGCATCCATTTCCACGCGGCTATTTTTTGGTAACGCGGCCACGCCAATGGCAGCACGTGCGGGGTAAGGCTGCGAGAAGTAAACGTCCATTTTTTCGTTAACTATCGGAAAATCGGCCATATCCGTGAGGAAAATATTTAATTTAACAATATCCGATAAATCACCACCAGCAGCACGAACTACTGCTGATAAATTTTTTAATACTTGCTCAATTTGCTCACCAACATCATCACTGACCAACAACATCGTTTCCGGTACCAATGGAATCTGCCCTGACAAGTACACCGTTTGATCAATTTTAACCGCTTGTGAATAAGTACCAATCGCCGCTGGCGCTAAATCAGTTTGAATAATTGTTTTTTTCATCATAATGCCTAATTTCTAACACGCTCTATTCTTGTAATCGTTGATAAATACCGCAAACGTCTCATGACGTTAGCTAGGTGCTTCCTACCTCTCACCGTAATGGTGAAAACGTCAGTTGAGATATGACCTGACCGTGATGCCATTTTTATATTTTCAATGTTACAGTCATGCGATGACAAGATTGAGGCTATTTCTGCCAACGCCCCACGCTCATCTCTTATATCCAGTTTAATATCCGAACTAAACTCCCCTTCAACAGCCTCTGCCCACCGCACATTCAACCAGTTTTTGTTTCTTTTTTTAAAATCTCGGGTGTTCCTGCAATGAATACGGTGCACGACGATACCGCTACCTGGGTTGAAGAAACCGATAATTTTATCGCCTGGTATTGGACGGCAACAGGGCGCCAAATTAGTCACCATGCCTTCTGAACCATGAATACTCAAAGTGGCTGTAGATTGTTTTCCTTTGGCGATATCAATCGTTGAATCTTCCATACCAAGCGCCATCATTAGACGTTGTGCCACCAATAACGGCATACGGTTGCCGAAACCAATATCCATTAATAAGGCATCGAGTRWRYCTRWKWKTKGWTGATCTAAAAACTCTTGAATATGTTCTGAGGTCACATCAGTAAAATTCAAACCCGCCGATTTAAACTCTTCATTCAATAACTGGCCGCCCAGTGAAATAGCATCTCGCTCTTTAAAGTATTTCAAATGGTTTCGAATGCCATGTCGAGCCTTGTTGGTAACAACAAAACCTAACCAATTTGGATTACATACGGCAAAGTCGCTAGTAATAATTTCGACTGTTTGGCCATTTCTAAGCACCGTATGCAAGGGTTCCATTTTTCTATTCACTTTAACACCAGCACAGGCCATTCCAACATCCGTGTGCACAGCAAATGCGAAATYAACGGCCGTTGAGCCTTTGGGTAATTTAACGATTCTTCCTTTAGGCGAAAATACAAAAATCTCGGTTGGAAATAGGTCTACTTTTAAGTCATCAATAAACTCAAATGAATCGTCCATTTCCCTTTGTGTTTCTAATAAATTCTTTAGCCATTCATGCACCCGTGCTTGGGCATCATGGGCGATTCCATCCGTCTTATAAAGCCAATGCGCAGCAATACCCGATTCCGCTAATTGATCCATAGCAGTCGTTCGAATTTGTAGTTCCACAGGTACCCCAAAGGGCCCTACTAATACGGTATGTAACGACTGATATCCATTGCTTTTTGGTAGTGCAATATAGTCTTTAAACTTACCTGGAACCGGTTTAAACAGATTATGCAAAATACCTAATGCTTGATAGCACTGCTCCATCGTCTCCACTGTCACTCGAAATGCATACACGTCAAACACTTCACTAAACGATATTTTTTGGCGCTTCATCTTACGATAAACACTATAGAGATTCTTTTCTCGACCATTGATTAAAGCAGGAAATTCAGTATCTTTGAACCGCTCTATCAACTGCTCTTCAACTTGCTTTATTACTTCTTTCCTGTTGCCTCGAGCTTTCTTAATACCCTTTTCAATCACTTCTCTACGGCGAGGGAACATCGCTTTGAAACTCAAATCTTCTAACTCAAGGCGATATTCATGCATACCTAAACGGTTCGCGATAGGCGCGTAAATATCTAGCGTTTCTTTCGCAATACGTCGTTTACTTTCTGGTTTCATCGAGCCAATAGTTCGCATATTATGCAAACGATCGGACAGTTTGATAATGATGACACGCAAATCTTTTGCCATCGCCAAAAACATTTTCCGCATGTTTTCTGCTTGTGCTTCTTCGCGCGATCTGAAATTTATTTTTGTGAGCTTACTAACGCCTTCGACTAATTCGGCTACATTTTGGTTGAATTTGCTGGCTAATTCTTCAAATCCTGTATCCGTGTCTTCCAACACATCATGCATAAGCGCAGCCATAATACAGTCTGCATCCATTTTCATATGACTCAAAATAATAGCAACAGAAACAGGGTGGCAAATATAATCTTCACCACTCATACGGAATTGCCCTGTATGGGCATCGCTTGCAACCCCATAGGCTAATTGAACTTGCGCCAATTGCTTGGGAGGCAAATACGTGCCCACCTCGCCCATCAACTCAGCCATCAACGCTACTTGAGGGGGTTCACTTTGTTTTTGAAGACTGCCTTCCATCAATAATATTTTTCTAGCTTACATAAAAAATGCCCATGACATCGTCATGAGCATTTGAGTCTATCACCAAAACTTAGTTAGCGAATAGAGTCTACCGCCAAAAAGTTTGTTTAGATTTATTCTTCTGTTGCAACCACTGCTTCGTCGGTTGTTTCTTCATCTATAAATAAATCTTCAATAGGAGGGTTATCAACCAGGTCCAACACTTCGTCATTGATATTTCCCGCCGCAATTTCTCTTAACGCAACTACTGTTGGTTTGTCGTTTTCTATATCTACGGTCGGCTCTGCACCGTCCATAATTTGACGAGTCCGTCTTGAGGCCAATAAAACCAAGTCAAAACGATTATCTAAATTTTCAAGACAATCAGAAACTGTTACACGTGCCATTAGAACCCCTTATAAAATATAAAAAATGAATAGCCGATTATTATACCCTATTACGCAGCTTTATTTAAGCAACTGATTCAATAACGTACTGTGAACTAGTTGAGCTCTACGCAAGCCCAATCGTTTGCTTTGAACAATACCTGTTAACGCGTTCAACGCTACATCAAAATCATCATTAATCACTAGAAACTCATACTCATCGTAATGCGACATTTCATCAACCGCGGTACGCATACGCTTATTGATTACCTCGTCACTGTCTTGCCCTCTGCCACGTAGCCTTTCTTCAAGTATTGGTTTAGAGGGCGGCAATACGAATATAGAACAACAATCAGCCATCACTTG
>JAESRY010000012.1 GCA_016764415.1 Cycloclasticus sp.
AAATATTGAATTATTTCGGATAAGTGTGCGCGTTGTTTTAAAGCTGAATTGGAACAGCTGTATCGTTTCAATGAAACTTACGACTGCACGGATGCAGGAGCAGTTACCGAACCATGTCGAGCCTATTCCCGCTTCGTTTTTTTCAGACCAGCATTCATTTAAAAAGCTCACTATGTGAACCAATACGAGCGAGCTTCAAAACGTTTAAGCTAATTTTGTAAATTAAAACTAAGTCTGGCTTAACGTGACAGTCTCTATATCCTAGCCAGTCGCCCGTTAATCCATGGTCAGTATATTTAGAGCCTAGGGTTTCACCACGCTGTAACGTAGAAATAACATGCCCCACTTGTATTACTTCTGGTATGGGTTGCTTCGTTATTTTTTTAAAATCCTTCTTAAATTGGTTTGAGTATTCAAGTTTATGCATTCTCAAGTTTACTGTCGCCTAATTCAGAGAACAGTTGATTTACATCACTCGCTTTGTTGCCAAGTCCTTTTTCTAGTTCTTGCATAGCGTTGAATGTTGCTAGGCTTGGCTGTTTTATTTTAACATCGAAGGGGATTCCGCCGTGATTAATGACGGCTTTTGCAAATATTTTAATCGCTTGTGATGGGCTTAAACCGACTTCATCACAAATATAAGTAAAAGCGACCTTGGTATCATGATCAATTCGTGTAGTTAGCATTTCAGTTTTCATAAGTCACCGTTTTGATATACATTGTCATACATCGTACATCAAAACGAGTTGGTTTCAAAGTTCTAAGGAGGAATCGAGAGGCCAGCTTGATCTTTAGCAACCGAAAGTCTTTACTCTTCTTTAATCCTTTTATTGTTGGGCTTCGTTCCTCAGCCACAACCTACCAAAAATTATGACTAAAAAAATGGGGGCGGACTCAATTCTCCCCTCCCTTTATCGCGCTTAAAATATTGAATTATTTCGGATAAGTGTGCGCGTTGTTTTAAAGCTGAATTGGAACAGCTGTATCGTTTCAATGAAACTTACGACTGCACGGATGCAGAAGGTAGAGCACCAAAAGTAGACGATGCAGGAGCAATTGCCGAGCACATACCCGAAATCATCCAATATTTTGCGAGTTGGGTGCCTTTTTCTTTGGTTCTGTTTTTAGTCGTATTGCAGATTTTTTTATCTGCAAAAGAGACTTATACTTTTTGTGCTTTTAGTTGAATTTGCGTGTGTCTTTTATCCGCATTTATGAAACTTATACCTTTAGGTGATGGGCATACAAAAGAAATGAACGACCTCGCGGCAACGAACTCTGGAAGCTAACACTACTGTTGGGCTTCGTGCCTCAGCCGCAACCTACCGACAATTAAAGCAAAATCATTTATCCATCGCTTAAAAAAGCGACAGCATGCTATCTAGCGATTTTTTAGCCATTGCTTTATCGTCTTCAGCTACTTGAATTTGATTCACCACGTTTCCTTCTGCCAAATTTTCAAGTACCCAGGCTAAGTGCTGCGGATCTGTTCTAAACATGGTGGAGCACATGGCGACGGTTGGCGACATAAAGTGGACATGCTTGCCTTGGTCTTTAACTTCTTCCTTTAAGCGATTAACCAAATTTAATTCGGTTGCTATAAGCCAGCGTGTATTAGATTTTGCTTCACGAACAGTTTTAAGAATCATTTCTGTTGAGCCGACATAATCAGATTTTTCGCACACTTCAAAATTTGCTTCTGGGTGCGAAATAACGATTGTTTCTGGGTGCTTCTTTTTAAAATCGTCAATTTGATTCGCTTGGAACATTTGATGCACGGAGCAAAATCCTTTCCATAAAATTAATTTGGCGCTTTGTATTTGTGATTTTGTTAACCCGCCTAATGGCTGGTTAAAATCCCAAACAACCATATCTTCCAATGGAATACCCATGCGATAACCTGTGTTTCGCCCTAAATGCTCATCGGGGAAAAATAAGATCTTTTCACGCTTTTCGAAACACCAATTAAGAACTTTTTCGGCGTTTGAAGAGGTACATACAATGCCCTCATGACGACCACAAAATGCTTTTAAATCTGCCGCTGAGTTAATATACGTAACAGGTGTTACTTGCTCGTCGGCATTGATAACTGAGTTTAATTCTTTCCAGCTACGCTCTACATTTTTGCGATTCGCCATATCTGCCATTGAACAACCTGCAGCCAAATCCGGCAGGATGGTTATTTGTTCTGGGCGCGACAAAATATCCGATACTTCTGCCATAAAGTGAACACCGCAAAACACGATATATTCTGCTTTTGAGTCTGCTGCATAACGCGATAATTTCAATGAATCACCGCTTACATCCGCGTGCTTAAACACTTCATTACGTTGATAATGATGACCCAAAATAACGCATCGGTCACCCAAGGTGTCTTTTGCAGTTTGAATACGTGCATCACATTCTTCGTCACTTAATAACGAATAGTCCTGAATCGGTTTGATAGCGGCTGACATAATATTTCCTTACTTTATTCTGATTCTGCAACAGGTGGCTTACGCAATTTAATGCCTAATTCTTTTAACTGTGCATCGCTTACCATAGCGGGTGCGTTAGTTAATGGGCACGCTGCTGTTTGCGTTTTAGGGAACGCCATCACATCTCTAATGGTTGAAGCGCCCGCCATTATCATCACTAAGCGGTCTAAACCGAAAGCAATGCCGCCATGTGGAGGACAGCCATATTTAAGCGCATCTAACAAGAAGCCGAATTTTTCTTGCGACTCTTCTGTTTCCATGCCCAATAAATCAAAGACTACTTGCTGCATCTCAGTTTTATGAATACGGATTGAGCCACCGCCAACTTCTGTGCCGTTTAAGACTAAATCGTAAGCTCTTGATAACGCTTTGCCGGTATTTTCTTTTAATTCATCCGCGCTGCATGATGGCGCTGTGAATGGGTGGTGAATGGCATTCCAACGGTTTGATTTGTCGTCCCAATCGAACATTGGGAAGTCGATAACCCAAACTGGTTTCCAGTCGCCTTCTAACAAGCCTTGATCTTTACCGATTTTGTCGCGTAGCGCACCCAGGGATTCATTAACAATCTTTGTTTTATCCGCGCCAAAGAAAACAATATCGCCTGTTTGCGCTTCGGTTCTTTCCATGATGCTTTCAACGACATCATCGGGCAAGAATTTTAAAATAGGTGATTGCAAGCCGTCAATGCCCGCTGCACGGTCATTTACTTTGATGTAAGCCAAGCCTTTTGCGCCGTAGATGCTGACGAATTTTGTGTAACCATCAATGTCTTTACGGCTTAACTTGCTTGCGCCGGGTACTCTTAATGCTGCCACACGACCATCTTCACTGTTTGCTGGCCCTGAGAATACTTTAAATTCAACAGACGCCATTAAGTCGCCCACGTCTTTTAATACCAGCGGGTTACGTAAGTCTGGACGATCTGTTCCGTACACATCCATTGCATCTGCGTAGGTTATGTGTGGAAATTTATCTGGCAACTGCACGTCTATCACTTCTTTAAATAAGCGGCGAATCATGGTTTCCATTAAGCCCATGATGTCGGCTTCATCCATAAACGATGTTTCGATATCTAACTGGGTGAATTCTGGTTGGCGATCCGCACGCAAATCTTCATCACGGAAACAACGCACCACTTGGTAATAACGATCCATGCCTGCGATCATTAACAATTGCTTGAATAACTGCGGTGACTGCGGCAAAGCAAAGAAGCTATTTTCGTGCGTACGGCTTGGTACTAAATAGTCACGCGCGCCTTCTGGCGTTGCTTTGGTTAGAAACGGTGTTTCAATTTCGTAGAAATTTTCATCTTCTAAAAAACGGCGTAAATTTAACGTAACATCACGGCGCAGGCGAATTTTTTCCAGCATTTCAGGACGGCGTAAATCGATATAACGGTAACGTAAACGCGTTTCTTCGTTCACTTCAACATCACCATCCACTTGAATAGGCGGTGTTTCAGAGCTATTCAAAACTTCTAAGTCTAAGCCCAGCAATTCAATCTTGCCGGTTTTCATTTTATCGTTAATCGTACCTTCTGGGCGCGGGCGAACACGGCCTTTCAGTTTTAATACATACTCACCACGAACGCTTTCTGCAATAGCAAATGATTCTGCACGATCTGGATCAAACACAACTTGAACGATTCCTTCACGGTCACGTAAGTCGATAAAAATAACCCCGCCGTGATCTCGACGACGATGTACCCACCCACATATATCAACTTCTTGGTCCAAGTGGCTTTCATTTATGTCGCCGCAATAATGACTACGCATCATGTTAAATTCCTTACTCTATTGTTTACTTGAATAGCCCGACAGGCTATCTGTTTAATTTTTTTGTTTATCGCTCGATTTTTCATTTTTTTTCGGCGACGAACCTTCCGCTAAGTTCTTTTTCTTGCCACTTTTGAAATCTGTTTCATACCAGCCATTCCCTTTTAAACGGAAACCCGATGCCGACATCAACTTGCTCAATTCATCTTCGCCGCATTCAGGGCATTTTGTTAACGGCTCATCGCTGATTTTTCGTAACGCTTCACAACGGTGTTTACACGCACCGCATTGGTATTCATAAATTGGCATATTCTATTTCACTCTAAAAAGTACTAACCCGCTAATGTATCTAAACGAATGGGTTTAATCGAACTGGGTATTTTCGGTGATTTACAAGGTCTATAGCAAGCAATGTATGTAAAATAAGGCTACTTTTATAGGTTAAAGCGACAATTCGAACTTTTATGACCGCAGAAATCACGATAACTAAGCCAGATGACTGGCATTTACACCTACGCGATGGCGACGCACTTAACGCAACAGTGGCTTTTACAGCGAGGCAGTTTCAACGCGCCATTATTATGCCGAATTTAGCTCAACCAATTACCAGTGCTGAGCTTGCAACTGCCTATAGAGATCGAATCTTAGATGCCTTACCGGCTGGTAGTAACTTCCAACCACTTATGACGCTTTACCTAACAAACAACGCCAGCATAGAAGACATTCGGCAAGCCGCTCTTAACGAACATGTATTTGCTGCAAAACTCTATCCCGCAGGCGCAACCACCAATTCTACAAATGGTGTAACTGACGTAGCTGCGTTAGCGCCTGTTTTAGATGAGATGCAACGGAGCAACTTACCTTTACTTGTACACGCAGAGGTGACTGATGCGAATATCGATATTTTTGACCGCGAACAGGCTTTTATTGATAAATACCTGTTGAATATTAGGCGTGATTTTCCTGAGCTCCGCATTGTTCTAGAACACGCAACGACACAGCAAGCCGTTGATTTTGTTATGGCGAACGACCATACCGCAGCGACACTAACGCCTCAGCACCTCCTGTTTAACCGTAACGATTTATTAGCGGGCGGCATTCGACCACACAATTACTGCTTGCCTATTTTGAAAAGGGAAACGCATCGCCTAGCACTCGTAAAAGCAGCTATTAGTGGCAATCCCAAATTTTTCTTAGGAACAGATAGCGCACCTCACGCAACAAACACCAAGGAAAGTGCATGTGGTTGCGCTGGCTGCTTTACTGCACATGCTGCTATGGAACTGTATACCGAAGTTTTTGAAAGGGAAGGCGCTCTGGATAAACTAGAAGGCTTCAGTAGTTTCTTTGGACCCGACTTTTATCGTTTGCCCAGAAACGAGCAAAAAATCACGCTTGTTAAAGAAAGCTGGAGCGCACCTGATGCGTATTCATTTAATTCGCAAACGCTTACTCCATTTAGACAAGAAACCCCTTTACTGTGGGCCTTAAAATAAACCCGTAACGTTTACACCACACATAAAAAAGCCCCTTACCTGGGGCTTTTTATTATTCTTCGTCAAGAAATGCTTCATCGTCCATCGGAGGGTTTCCATCGTAAATTAGGTATTTACGACGTTGAAAAATAGCACTTCTTTCAAACTCATACGCATCTAACGATGCTTGATCAAGAATTTTCTTAGTACTGATTAAGTCCGCTCTTAAATCAACACCTTTAAGTGCTATCGCTGTCCACATTGTATCTGAGTCATCAATCTGCTGAATAGGGTCGATAAAGCTATCTGCATAAATACCCACGGTATCGCGCAATGTGCTTCCGCCTAGAAGGGGTAACACCACATAAGGCCCGGTACCAACACCATAAACACCCAATGTTTGACCGAAGTCTTCATTGTGTTTTGGCATGCCCATGTCTGTTGCCATATCGATAAAACCTAATACACCCACTGTCGTATTCACAATAAAGCGGCCGCCATCCGATAATGCTTGGTTGAATTTGAGTTGCAAAACATCATTCACAAACACAACCACATCATCTAAATTACTGAAAAAGTTCGTAATACCTTGATTAACAACGTCAGGCGTTACAAACTGATAGCCTTTAGCTACAGGCTCAAGAACATACTCGTCTGCTTTTTGGTTGAACTCATAAACGCCTCTATTAACGAACTCTAACGGGTCGTTTTCTTCTTGCGCTGTTAAAGATGCGCAGCCTGATAATGTTACCGTTGCAGCTACAAATGCGCTGCCAAGCAACTTCTTTAAACTAGGTAATACTTCCATCGAATATCTCTCCAAAATATTTACAGCAACTTTATTATGCTACCGAGTGATCGTTGATTTATTATAGCTCATTCTTGAAAWAATGTTAGCCTCTCACCCATGCCTGATTCTGAATTAAAAATCATGACTAACCGCTTCCGTGGTTACTTGCCCGTTGTTGTTGATATTGAAACTGCCGGGTTTAATTCGGCAACAGACGCTTTATTAGAAATGGCTGTAGTTATCCCTGCAATGGACGAAAGTGGCCAGCTATTCATACAATCATCACACCGCGAACACGTAGTGCCCTTTGAGGGCGCCAACCTTGAACCAGCCGCATTAAAATTTAACGGCATTGACCCTAACCACCCATTTCGTCTAGCTATTGATGAAAAAGACGCGTTAAAAAACCTATTTACACCTGTGAGAGAAGCCGTTAAAGCACAAGGCTGTACCCGCGCCATTTTGGTGGGGCATAACCCTGCTTTTGATATAGGATTTATGAATGCCGCCGTTGAACGCACTAAAGTTAAACGAAATCCATTTCATCCATTTAGCACATTCGATACAGCAACATTAGGCGGCTTAGCTTACGGACAAACGGTGCTCGCTAAGGCAGCTAAAGCAGCTGGCATTGAATGGGATAATGAACAAGCTCACTCAGCACTTTATGACGCCGAGCAAACCGCCATTTTATTTTGCAAAATTGTTAATCAGTGGAATGATTTTATGCGGCAGACTTAACGTCATCCAACATCGTTTTTAATTCGCCACTGTCGAACATTTCAATCAAAATATCCGCTCCACCCACTAATTCACCACTCACATACAACTGAGGAAACGTTGGCCAGTTTGAATAAACTTTCAAGCCTTCTCTAACTTCCTCGTCATCAAAAATATTCACGTACGCAAACTCTGTTTCGCAAGCTTGTAAAATTTGCACAACTTTACTTGAGAACCCACACTGAGGAAAATATGGCGTACCTTTCATATAAAGCAATACSTCATGGCTGCTTAACTGTTCTTCAATTCGTTCATTTACACTCATCAATTTACTCGCAATATTTATTTAGACCACTATTATACGCTTATTTCTAGAACTTAAGAGGTAACACCGTAACCGCCACCACCCGGCGTTTTAATCGTTAACAAATCGCCCGGCGTAACTTGCAAACTCACTTTAGCTGGTAATTTTTTATTATTCAGCCAGTTCTCGCCCTGCATGCCGCTCTCTCCGCCGTGCAAACCCCAGGGTTGGTACGTTCTTCTCTCTGTCAGCAAGGTCACGTGCGCGGATTGTAAAAAAACAATTTCGCGAACCAAACCATCACCACCGCATTGCTGGCCTTGACCACCTGAATCACGGCGAATTTCATATCGGTTAACGCGTAGCGGGTAGTGCATTTCCAATGACTCAATCGGCGTATTCAAGGTATTCGTCATATGCGTTTGCACGCCTGAAATACCGTTATAAACCGCACCCGCACCCATGCCACCACCAATAGTTTCGTAATAATTCCAATCGCCTTTACTTGAATGCGCACCCATCGCCAGGTTGTTCATGCTGCCATGGCTTGCCGCAGGCACTCTATCAGGTAGCGCTTTGGCGAGTGCGCCCATCACTACATCAACCATACGTGTACTCGTTTCCACATTACCCGCCGCCACCGCTGCTGGCTTCCGAGCATTAACCAACGAACCTTTTGGCGCCTTAATGTTAATACGCTGATACACGCCAAAACACGCAGGCGTATTGGCCGGCATCAAGCATCTAAATACGTAATAAACAGCCGCCGCAACCACAGATAAAGGGCAGTTAATATTACCTTTCACCTGATTCGATGTGCCGGCAAAATCTGCAATAACCAATTGACCTTTGATGCTCAAATTCAAATTGATTTTTATATCCTTTGAGCCTAAGCCGTCATCGTCCATAAAGTCAGAAAACTCGTAGCAACCGTTTGGGATAGTTTCAAGCAAATTCAACATCAGGCGGTCGCCATATTCATTTAGCTGATCCAAAGCAGCGTTATACTGATCAACGCCCATTTCTGTGACTATTAACAATAAGCGTTCAGCACCACGTGAATTTGCGCTGATTTGGGCATTAAAATCACCCGTGGATTCCACCGTGTTTTTCAACGCTCGCATTATTTCTTCGAACTCGGCAGATTTTTTATATAAGCGCATAATTTTGCAGGGTTCAATAATAAGCCCCTCTTCTTCCAAATTCGTAGCCAACGGCATTGAACCCGGCGTATCAGAACCAATATCAGCATGATGCGCGCGGTTAGCGACAAAACCAACCAACTTACTGTTCACGAAAACGGGGCAGACTAGGGTAACATCGGGCAAATGCGTCCCACCCAAATATGGATCATTAAACGCCACCATATCGCCCGATTGCCAATCAAATTTATTCACTATACCTTGCATAGCAAACGCCATACTCCCCAGATGAACTGGAATATGAGCAGCCTGAGCACATAATTTCCCTTGTGTATCAAATACCGCACAAGAAAAATCAAAACGATCTTTTATATTCGGCGAAAAGGCAGCCCTTTGTAAAACGGCTCCCATTTCGTCGCAAACCGATTCAATACGGCTAGAAAATATACTTAGTTCAATGGTATCCATAGCTGATTAGTTGCTGATTTGTAAGTTGCTAATTATAATAGCGAAACAGATAAATAGGCAGTCGCATCGGGCTGCCTTTGTTTTTTACTCATCATTACCTAAAAGGCTGTTATGCACGACCACATTATGCCAACTTACGCATCTCTACCCGTTCGCTTTGTAAAAGGCGAAGGCGCATGGCTGTGGGATGATAACGGCGAAAAATACCTCGATGCTTTATCCGGCATAGCTGTTTGCGGCTTAGGGCACGCCCATCCAGAAATAGCCGCCACTATTAGCGAGCAAGCTAACACGTTAATACATACATCAAATTTATACCTTATCGACAAGCAGGAAAAACTGGCCGATAAGCTTTGTGAGTTAACAGGCATGAACGATGTTTTTTTCGGCAACTCTGGCGCTGAAGCGAATGAAGCGGCAATTAAAATTGCACGTCGGTTTGCTCACAGCAAACATATTGAAAACCCTATTATCATAACGATGATTGATAGTTTTCATGGCCGCACCTTGGCAACACTAACCGCCACGGGCAACCCTAAAGTTAAAGAAGGGTTTGCCCCGCTGCCTGATGGTTTTCAACATATTCCATACAATGATATTGCTGCTCTTGAGGCACTTGCTAATCAGCAAACTAATATTGTGGCTGTTCTCGTTGAGCCGATTCAAGGCGAAAGCGGCATCAACATACCTAACGCATCATATTTAAATCAATTGCGTGATCTATGCGACAAGCATGACTGGCTACTGATGCTAGATGAGATTCAAACAGGCATCGCCCGCACCGGCACCTTTTTAGCAAGCCAACAAAACGACATTAAGGCAGACGTTGTTACTCTAGCCAAAGCATTAGGAAACGGCGTGCCAATTGGTGCCTGTCTAACCGCTGGGAAAGCCACTGGCTTATTAACCGCAGGATCTCATGGTTCAACGTTTGGCGGCAACCCATTGGCTTGCGCATCAGCATTGAAAGTCATTGAAATTATCGAACGCGACCAATTAGCACAACGCGCCAGCCAAATCGGCGAGCTTATGGCTCAAGCCTTCAAGCAAAAACTAAGCTCGTGCGCACACCTTATGGAAATACGCCAAAGGGGCTTAATGATTGGCATTGAGCTGTCTAGTGCTTGCACCGAACTGGTTAACAAAGCGCTCGACAAAAAGCTACTTATCAATGTTGCGGGGGGCAATACGGTTCGCCTTTTACCTCCTTTAACCATTAGCGATGATGAAGCGACGCAAATTGTCGACATTGTTAGCGACTTAATTATTGCTCTTTAACCCGCTCTTTCTGTAAAGTACCCACATGAAGCCACGCCATTTTATTACGCTTAATGACTTAAATGCCGACGAACTACGTTCGGTTATATATCGCGCTATCGAATTAAAAAAAATGCGTGCCAATGGCGACATTCATGAACCGCTAAAAAACAAAGTGTTGGCAATGATTTTCGAAAAGTCATCCACCCGTACACGCATTTCCTTTGAAGCGGGCATGGCTCAATTTGGTGGCAGTGCGCTGTTTTTATCCCCGCGTGACACGCAATTAGGTCGCGGCGAGCCCATCGAAGATTCTGCTCGCGTTATATCGCGCATGGTTGATGGCATTATGCTTCGCACCAACGAACACAATACCGTTACAACCTTTGCTGAACATTCAACCGTACCTGTTATTAATGGCCTAACCGACCGTTTTCATCCGTGCCAATTATTAGCTGACCTACAAACTTGGTTTGAGCAACGTGGTGATATAAAAGGCAAACACGTGTGTTGGATTGGTGATGGTAACAACATGTGCCAGTCATACATGAATGCCGCCAAACTGTTGGATTTCAAATTAACCATCGCCTGTCCCGTTGGCTACGAACCAGAACAAGCCTTGCTGACCGAAACTGCTGATCATGTTGAGCTATTCCATGACCCATTGCAGGCTGCTAAAGATGCTGATCTAGTTGTTACCGATGTATGGGCCAGCATGGGGCAAGAAGAAGAGCAAAAATTACGCGAAAAAGCATTCGAAGCATTTCAAGTGAATGCAGCAGTTATGGCGGCGGCTAAAGCCGATGCTTTATTTATGCATT
>JAESRY010000013.1 GCA_016764415.1 Cycloclasticus sp.
CGCTTCATGAACCTGATACAGCAGTTGATACATCGTCATCAAATCTTGAAAATATGCCAAGTTGTCTTCGTTTAATATCAATGCTTTATTCAACCATGTCAATGCTTTGGCATGATGTCTAAGGTCCATATGATAATCCGCAATCTCCACCATTGAGCTAATTTGGCCCGTGATGTCTCCGATCTCACTTCTAATTGTTAGGCTTTTGCTGTAATAAAACATGGCACTATCAGGTTCCTTTAGTCCGTCAAATGCTACCCCTATATTCTGGTAGGCGGTTGCAATTCCCCACCGTTCTCCAATATTTTCTTTGATGGTCAAACATTTCCGCAAGTATGTAAGTGCCAGCTTAGGTTTATTCTCAGTATTGAGAAGCTCGCCAATATTATTGTAGGTATAAGACAAATCCTGGAAGCTTTCATGCTCCTCCTGAATTTCTGCCGCTTTAACATGTAACGGGTGCGACAAGCCATTGGTTGAGTCTTTTAAGTTAAAGATGTGGGCGGTATCAATCAAGAAGTTAACTTTTTGATCCATATTGCTGGTGTTTTTAGCGAGGCGCTCAACCAATTGAGTATTTTGTTGGTTAATGGTGTCAATGTTAGTAATGGCTTTATTCGCCAGTGCAATTCCAGTACTTTGTTCTTTTGTTGCGGTGGATATGTCCGCCATCAGTTGGTTGGTTTCATCCATGCTTGTAACAATTTCAACCATTTGCTCTTGTACGCTTGTGGCTACTTCTTGGCCACCGGCAACAATTTCACCTGACTCTGAAATAAGGTTTTTAATTTCTTTTGCGGCATCGGCGCTTCGTTGTGCTAAATGCCTAACCTCTGTTGCAACCACAGCAAAACCTCTGCCATGTTCACCTGCTTGCGCTGCTTCAATAGCAGCGTTGAGCGATAAAATATTGGTTTGAAAGGCTATTTCATTAATAACGGTAATAATGCCTTCGATGCGCCCTGAGCTTTTCTTAACAGACGCCATGGCATCAACCATTGTATTTACGTAGCCTTGCCCTTGTTGCACTAAGGAATGGGTAGACTTTGCTAAATCGCTAGCGCGTGACGCGTTATCGGCATTGGCTAAAACCGTGGACGATAATTCTTCCATGCTAGAACTGGTTGTTTGAAGTTCGGTAGCCTGTTGCCTGGTACGTTCTGACAGCTCCTGATTATCTTTTGTAATATGGGATGATGCTTCGCCGATGGTTTCACTAAAATTTATGGTTTGGGCTAACGCCTCGTTTAGATTGGAAAAGGCAGTTTCCAATGGGCCGCTAAATTGACCAAGCGGGCTCTTATTTGTGGTTTTTAACGCTGAGTTGAAATTACAATCGGACAGTAATAACACGTCTTTTAATAAATCATTCGCGCTGTGTTCAATAAGCGACAAACAGTCGTTAAATAATTCGGCCAGTTCGGAAATATCCCCATTAAGGTCTTCGGTAGTAAATCGGGTACTTAAATCACCGCTAGAAATACCTTGGACAACTCTAATCATTTGTTCGGTGATAGCGTCTGAATCGTCGTCGGATGTTGAAATCGAAACCGAGTAGCCACCCTCGCTGTCAAGAGGCGAGAAGGCAAAGCTAAGCGAATGGCTTGCTAATAAAAATACGCTTGGAATTTGGGTCTCTAGCTGCTCGGAATCCAGCCCTAAATCACTTAATGTTAGGCTTGTTAACGCCGCGCCATTAGAAATGCTTTGTAAAATTTGTTCGGCAGCCGGGTTCGCATAAGTAATAGCCAGGCTATTATCTAATGCTAAAACGGCTTGCGGACAAGCGTCTAAAATAAGTTGATATTGCGCTGTGCTCATTGCTGGTTTCCCCCATTAACCCCTAGTATCATTTTTTTATTATTATGTTGGTAGGGGTGATATTTATTTTCAGTGCTATTTGTTTTTCCATCTAAAAACGGCGGTCGCTCGTCTACCGCCATTTGAATATTCAAGTGAGTCGCAAATCTGGCGAATAAGTTTTATACCACGGCCACTGTATTCTTTATTATTGTCGATTTCTGAAATAACAGCATTTTCATCAAAACCACTGCCGGTGTCTAGAATGCGAATACTTAGTTCGCCGCCACCTTGATGAGGTTTATGTGCGAATATAAGCTTGATATCCCCCGTGGTTAGATTTTCGAGACGCTCATGTTTTAGTTCAAAAAATTTAGCAAAGCCATCGGGGCTATTTTTTATTGCCGAATCTAAGCCCAATAAGCCGTGATCGAGGGAGTTAACAAACAGTTCTGTTACCACTAAAAAGATGGACTCGCGATAAGGCAGCAGCCCTTGAATTTCCATTAAAGAGTTCACCAAGGCGGGTACAGGGTTAAGGCGTTTTAGGGTGTTGTAATCCATTGTAGATGACACCTTCCAGTTTGAAGGCTCCACCTCAACCGTTTTAGCTAACTTTTCATGCACATCCCATTTTCCGTGGTCAAAATCACAGGTTAGGCTAATCAATGTAATATCGTCTTGTTGGCCTTGCACGCCTTGGTGCACAGTAAGTGAGTTAAGAATATGCTCAAAACTTGATACGTCACCGGATGTAGTTAAGCACTTCTTAACGCCTTCAAAATCAAACGGTTCGCCGTCTGCATTCTCAGTTTCAATCACCCCATCAGTGAACATAAACAAACGGTGATTAGAGGTGACTTCTAGATGGTCTTCATTAATATCAAGCTCTTTACTAGACACAATGCCTAAGGGCAGGTTTTTAGATATTAGCGTCTCTATGCCGCCCGTTTCTTTATTAAATAGAAAATGATCAGGCAGGCCGCAAGTGATGATGCTTAAGTTATGGTTTTCACGATCCAAACAAATAGCAGTAGCGGCTAAGAACATATGCGCGGGTAATAGCTTTTTAAGCTTGGTGTTTATTTCTTCAACAATTTCACGTATGCCAAAGCCTTTGGCGGTCATGCCATAAAAAATCTCAGATGCGGGCGCCGCAGCAACCGATGCGGTGATGCCGTGGCCAGTAAAGTCACCGAGTAAAACATTTAGTTTATTAGCAGGTGTGTAGGCTACCAATAAAAGGTCGCCATTAAATAACGCCATCGGAGAAAGCATGTAGCGAACATTCGGGCTTTCCATAAAGCCAGCTTTAACAATATTTTCATATAATTCAGCAGCTGTTTCGTGCTCGCGATCCTCTTCTTCTTTGAAGAGTTCAATCTCACGTTTTTGTACCATTTGCTCGTTATAAAGCTGCTTTATGCGTAATAACGAACGGGACTTTGCAGATAAAATAGTAGCGTTAAAGGGCTTTYTAATAAAGTCGTCACCGCCCACTTCTATACATTCGTCTAGGTACTTTTCGCTAGAGCCGCCGGTGACAAAAATAATGGGAACAAATTCATCGCCGAGTATTTCTCGAATAGCGCGTGTGGCGCCAATGCCATCGAGTACGGGCATTTCAATATCCRTGAAAATAATATCGGGTCGTCGTTCGTTGAATTTTGCAATGCCGTCTTCCCCGTCTTTAGCAGACTCAACATCGTAGCCAAGTTCCTCAAGCATATGGCTAAGCAGCAAGCGCTGAGACATGCTGTCATCAATAACCAGCGCTTTGGAACCTTGAATTGCAGTTGTGCTCACGCTGCCGCCTATTGCTTAGGAAAGGGTAAACAACTGGCCAAAGTTGGCAATTTCTAAAATCTTTTTTACTTCATGTTTTGCATTAATAATGGAGATGGCTGCTTTATTGTCGCCCATTTTATTTTTTAACATAAGCAGCATACCTAACGCAGAGCTGTCTACGTATTCGGTCGTGCACATATCAACGGTAGTGTGGTTAATATTATTGGAGGAGATGGAATCAATGGCTGCACGAAAGTCTTTGTGAGAGCTAAAGTCAAAACGTCCTTGAATATTGATAGTTAGTTTGGTTCCATGAATAGAAGATGTAACGCTCATAATAATATCCTATGTTTTTTTAGACGGTGTTGAATGGCATTTTTAGCTAATTTAATACGCCCTATTTTTATTAAAGGCAGACAGGTAAAAAGCACATGTTAGTTAAGGTTAGCAGAAAGATTTTTGTGTGTGCATTATTTGCAATTATTTTTAATAAAGTTTTTCTATAAGAAAAACAAAGCAGTGAAATGCGTTGATGAGTCAACTTATTTTTTCGACAAAGCAGTGCTATTTATTTTTCTTCGACTACGCTTGTATCTAACGACTACACCGAAGGGATGAGCGTGTCCGAATGGTGCATAGATTAGGATGGGCTCCCAGCACTGCCGAATTTTTAAAGGGGCGACATTGTAATGGTCAAGTATTTCTGTAGTGTCTCTAAGCCACATTGAGTAAAGCCTGTCTTTTCTGTACTGGAGATATATTTCCAATGGCAGAGTTGATTCTTTTATTATTGTAATACCGAATGTAATGTTCAACCGCCGACACAACAGCTTGATGATTGATAAATGACAGCCCGTTCAAGTATTCACTCTTTAAGCTTCTAAAGAATCGCTCTTGAACTGCATTATACCCAAAGCGCTTCGCGGGGCAGGCTCTCCCAACAGTTTCCTCGTCGGCTCATGCTTTGAGTAATACCGTGCAATGATAACGTTTGTTTAAACTTATCAGCASTGTACTGAACACCTTGATCCGAATGAAACATGAGTTCGCCAGCATCAGGTTTTTGAATTGCAATGGCGTGAATCAGTGCTTGCCTGGTCAACGCTGCGTCAGGCGTTTGGGACAGCGCGTAACCCACGATTTCGCGTGAACCAAGATCAAGAACCGTCGCAAGGTAGCTCCATCCTCGATAACTGCGGATATAAGTGATATCACCAACCCAGTGCGTGTTGATTTGATCGGGGTTGAACTGCCTTTTCAGTCTATTTGGTATATTCGGTATTAGTTTGCCTGAGGGATAATAGTGTGGCTTCTTGGGTGTTTTGGCGAGAACACCGGCATCTTTCATCAAGCGCGCTATTTTGAAAACACCTAACTGAATGCCTTGGTTGGTCAGTTCAACCTTCATACGCCGTCTGCCATAAGAGTTGAAATTGTTTTCATGTATTGCTTTTATCTTATGGCGATATGTCGCCTCATTTAATTTAATAACCGGTTGGTAGTAATAGCTGGCTATTGGCACGTTAAAYAACCGGCACAGGTGGTTTGTATTTAAGGTTTTCTCAGCCTTCTTCATTTGCTTAATCACTTTAATGCTGGATTGTCTCGAATAAAGAAGGCCGTTGCCTTTTTTAACAARACAACATCCAWYTTTGACGCTGCTAACTRTTTTTCTAGTTCTTGAATGCGTCTCKTATCAGAATCAARCGCTRTTTTYCCTTTAACTACCTCACCGCGTTGTTCSGCTAGGTACTGCTTCTTCCAGCGCGATACGGCTGTTGGCCCTGCCCCAGATAAGTCAATAACTTGCTGGTTCGAATAACGTTCCTCTACCATTAGTTTTGCATATTCGAGCTTTTGGGCTGGCGTGAAGCTCTTGCGAATCTTTCTTATTGTATTAGTCATATATTGTCCTATTTTGATGATAAATAGGCTATCAAGTCCTACAGGGTTATTGAACCATTACASRTGKSYRWTGKWTTSYSAWRGGYWWRANACANAANCRSWRKKWGSYTRRTYSWAWWGSYWWMKWKGKYAYMAMYKCMMWRKWTAAMWRRKWRRTRWMYSYKYWAAKCTWARAWAACMMKTWMGATGGACATACATTGGGTTGTGCGCTTAACCATGTCAAACAGCTTACGGGGATCACGCCCCAAGATGCCTATTGCGATATGGGCTATCGAGGTCATGGTTTAAAAGGTGATACAAAAATACACCTTGTTGGAAAGATCCCAAAGAGGGCCACTAAAAGCCTAAGAAAATGGATGAAACGGCGTGCCGCCGTTGAACCTATAATTGGACACCTTATACCCAAAGGGCATAAGTTTCATTGAAGCGGAAGTTAAGGCATTTCCGCTTAATTCAGCTTTAAAGTCAGATTATCGGCTCAATAGAAATTACCTAAAAGGTAAGGCTGGCGATGCGGCTAATGTGACATTATCCGCCGCTGCCTACAATATGGCCAAGCTACTGGCTTGGTTTTGTTGTGCTAAATTCTTAAGCCGGAAAATAAAGGCTTTTATATGTGAATTTTGTTTTAGCCAGAGTAATCAGCGTGAGGTCGTCCGTCGCTTAAACTTCAGGGGCGACTAACTAAATAGGATAAGCAACGTATCTGGGTAATACATTGGTATCTGTCACTGCACGTCGCTCCATAAAACTGGCGTTATCATCCTTTATGTCGATACGGTCGATATATTGCCCGACCGACAAAATAAGGGTCACGTTAGTATCACGCTGCGTGTAATAAACGGTGTAGTTAAAAACTGCTTTGTACAAATCGGTATCTAATTCAGAAACCTTTATGAGTTGAGTAAAGTGGCGCATTTGGTAGTGCTCGGTTGAATCAGATTGAATATCCACCACCTGGCTGACACGATCTTGAAGGCGTTCATAGCAATCATCCAACATAAAAGCGATAGGAAAACCTCGACGCTCATTTTCTTCAGAAATAAAGGTGTAGGTGCCTTGCTGGTGAAAGCAGGTGAGCCATGCGTTCATGTCCATACTGTCTAAGGCGCAGATATAATTGCGGTTCAAGTTTTCAACGTGTTGCATGACAGTTGCAGATACGGCGCTCATTGTTCTGCCCTCTTAAAACCCATGCGTTTTCTATAGTGTTCCCAGCGAGGTAAATTGCCGGATTCGTCATTCTGCTTGAGCGTAAAAGACAGCTTGTATTCGTCTTCTACGCCTTTTTGAAAAATTGCATTACCCGGCGTTTTATTGCCTTTGTCGATACGCGAGAAAACAGAGGCGTCTTCCATGCTGATCAATCCGCAAGGGCCCAGTAAATTACTGGACTGGCGGATCCTATGAGCGATCATTTCTTCGTCGTCATCTTCGTGAGTGAAATAGGCGTAATGCACTTCTAGTCCTTTTGGGCCCTTTGGGAAAGCATAGCGAACATTGAGCATGTCCATGTGCTTTGAAAATACGGTTAATGGAAACGACATTAAAACAATCGAGCCGGTACTGGTTGATGTGCCTTTAAAATCGAGTATGGACGGGTCTTTTAACGCGGTGACGCCCTCGGGTACTTTAAGCTCTGACTCAAAGGCCAAATGGCCGTTTTCGGTTACTTTTTGGAAGCCTTTTCCACCCTGCCAACCGAGTATGGCAAATGCTTTGTGTAATAATGGCGCATGGTAGCCGTCGTTATCGCAGTAGGCTTTCCAGTTGCAATCGTACATTACTTTTTGATAGCCAATTAATTTTAATCGGCCATCGCCACCGAGTATGCGGCTTAATGGTTCGTGAAAACTTTCACCAAGATACTCTTTAAGCGGCGGCGTTTTGTCGCTCATGGTGACCCAATACAGACCATAAAATTCTTCTATGCGTAACGCCGCTAAGCTAAAGTTTTTCTTGTCGAAATCGGGTGTGAATTCACGACTATTTGGGCAGCCAACCAACTCACCTTCCAAATTAAACAACCAGCGGTGATAAGGGCATTCTATTTCTTTTTTATTACCAGAACTCTCTGTTATTAATGATGTGCCGCGATGTGTGCAGGTGTTTTGAAAAACCCTGATCTCGCCATCTTCACCATGAACGGCGAAAATTGGCATTTCACCTAACTCAGCTGCTTTATAGTCTCCAGGGTTGGGTATTTCTGCACGGTGAACAATGGGATGCCACTCCTCACCATAAAAAATAGACTCGAGCTCTTTTGGCCAAAGCTCATCCATTTCAAATACGGCCTTGGGTACTTCGTTATATTTGGCTGGCCACTCTAATAAAGTATTTATTTGTGTCATGTCGGCTCCTTAGTGAGACCTTAGTGAGACCTTAGTATATTAAAGACGAGAGGCTTTTCGAGGAATAATGGTGAATTATTTGAGCGGAGTCATTTAAATTATCGTGGGGGTTCCATAACGTGCTCTTGAAGTATAGCTGCATCCAAAATGTTAACTCGGCGGCCTTCTTTACTGATGGCGCCAGAATTTGATAATTTAGAGAAAGACCGGCTAATCGTTTCTGCGGCCAACCCTAAATGGCTAGCGATGTCTTGTCGGGTCATGGGTAAATTAAAGCCGGTGTTAACCTGCTGATGCAGTGAAGCGCGCTTGTTGTAAGAGACTAAAAACGACGCCAAGCGTGCTGATGCGCATTGCAGCGTGATCGTATTTTGTTGTTCGCTAGCAGCAGCGAGCGCGTTACTATACGTTTTGACGGATAGGTCAGACAAACCTGGGAAGCGTTTGCGCAACGCTGCAAGTTGACGGTACTCAATTTTACATACCAAGCTGCGTTCGATAGCGACGGCCGTATTGGCGTAAACTCCACCGGCTATGCTGTCTAAGCCGATAAACTCACCAGGTAAAAAGAAATTATCGACGTGTTCGGTATCATTTATTATTCGTTGGGTTTTAAAGACGCCTGTTTTAACGATGTATAGGTGAGTTGCGGTTGTATTTTGCCTAAAAATGACGCTTTCAGCCTCAAAAATATTGTTGGTGTTAACAGCAGAATTTAAATGAAATAAATCTTTAAGCGGGAGGCCCGATGGAACACACTGCTTGGCAAGCATGCATTCGGTGCAATCGGTGTTGGCGGTTGTTTTTGTCATGCAGCTCAAGCCCATTAGGATTTTCAATATTCTATATCAAAACATTTATGACTTAAAGCATTTTTCAGCATAAAAAAGCCCTTATGATTATAAGGGCTTTGGCGTCCAATGGGTCATCTATTGTATGGAGTCAGAACCCCATCACCTTTTGATAGCCTTGCCATAATCCGCGGATGAGGCCTTCGGTAACGAGGTGGTCATTTCCGGTTGCTTCTTTACCGTCCATTTGAATAACGCTGGTTTTATCACCGTCTCTAATAATGGCTTTTTGGCATAGCTCGGTCGATTCTCCATCTTCCATGGAAATGAGCCCGCCTGGCCCAATCAAGTTGAACTGTTTCAAGCGAATATCACGGAGCTCTTGGGTGTCGTCTTTATAGCCGAAGTATGTCCAGACCAATTCAAACTCATCTTTACCTTTAGGTAAAATTTGGCGAAAAGCCAAGGTGTTTTGAATTTGCTGTAACACCAAGGAAGGGAATAAGGACAAAATGACCAAGGTAATGCCGTCATCAAATTCTTGTTGGCCTTTGAGTAAAGACGGATCTTTCAATGCGTATTCGCCCGTTTGCAAAGTGCGTAATTTGTCTTTTTTCATATCCTCAAGGGCAGATTTGTCTTCCGTGCCACTGCTGGCCCATAAAACCGAATGAAAATCGTTATTGATGATGGATGCGCCCTTTTGTGAGGAGCGATACAAGCCAAAGGTGGCATGAAACAAATGTAATAAACTGGCGTGATAAGGGTCTTTGGTGTTTTCCGAATAAAACTTCCAATTCCCGGCAATATACTGGCGCGTGGTGCCGAGTATTTCAATCGGTTTATGCATAAGGCGCTTAAAGTGATAAGCCACGTCTTCGCCCATGTATTCTTCAATGTCGGGCGTGTTGTCGCCAAAGGTGCCAAAAATAGCACCGTGGTAATTAACCACGCGAGCGGTTCTTAGGCCGTGTTTTTTCTTATCAAAATCTTTTGGCATGCCGCCCTTTCCAGCTAAGCCGCGTTGGAATGGAATGCCGCGTAAGTTGCCTTGGGCATCGTCGCCCCATTGGTGGTAAACGCAGGTGTACATGCCGTCTTCCACTTTGCCGTGACGTTCGCGGCAAATTTCAGCGCCACGGTGAGCGCAGCGGTTAACCCAGGCATATATGCCATCGTCGTGCCCACGGGTGACCACCACGGGGGTGTCGCCAATATACGTAGACTTGAAACTGCCGTGATCGGGAATTTCCGCTTCAGCCGCTAAAAAATGCCACATGTCGCCGTTGTAAATTTTTTCTTGCTCTAGTTCGTACACTTCGGCGCTGTTGAAAACCGAATAAGGAACGGCATCGCAACCCGCATCAGCAGGCCACTTTAAATGTTCAGGTGTTGTGCTCATAAAATACTCCTAAATCGGGATGACCATCAAGGTGGTAATTTTGTGGGTGTCGAAAATTGCAGAGCGCTCTTTGAATTTTAAAACGCCCTTGTCGCGGACGATAATGTCAACATAGCGGCCGACGTTATAAACAGTGCTTTCGCCATCGTTGCAGGTTTTAAAGACCGCATAGTTTGATTGAACGTGAATGTTGCCGTCTTCAACTTTAAGAATGCGAGGGTTGCTTAAAAGATGACGATACCATTGCACTTGGTACACATTGGCGTGGCGTAAGGCGATGATGCGATCTTCCAGCATGCCACGGCTATCACACCAGATAACAGAAACAGGGTGACCGACTTCATGGTTTTCTCTAGGGATGATGCGGTAAAGGCATTTATCGGTGAAAAAATCAGGCCAGCTTTCTAGCTCGTCGTCATCAATGCATTGGGCGTAGGCGTTTAATAAATCATCGACCTCGCTTTTAAGTTCTAACGTGATATTTTTAGTTGACATGGCTTACCTTTAGTTTTTTAGTTAGGTGCAAAAAAGTATACGGATTTTCCCTGCATAGAAAATGATTGCAATCAAAAAGCAGTTAGAAAGCACCGCAAATGTTTAGCTAGGGGTGTTATCCACCAAAATCATTTTTGAGATAAGGTTTTGAATGTCCACTTTCACACTGTTGTCTAGCAAAATCGATACACGGTTAATGGTGCATACGATGGAGCCATGAATGCTGTGTAGGTAAAAAGAATCCAGCGGGTAAACAACGGTTTTATCTTCCATAGCGCGGTGGTGGCTTAACTGGCTGATGCCCATAATGCCTAAACCGGCGGCTTCTGAATGCGCCATAAGCCGTTCAGCGCGATCTTCGGTGATGTTGCCGATGTGTTCGGTTAAAAAAGGCGGTGTTATAGCGCCTTTGCCAGCGACCGTTTCGCGCCAACGCACCGCGCCAATTACGCCATCAATGGTTAACAGTGAGTTAAATGGAATGGGTGTTGCCATAGTGTTCTCCTAATTTTAATCAAGACAATGCTCGTGTTAAGAGATTAGCTTAGGAGCATTCGGCATAGCAATACTTTATGTTGTTTTTACTGATTTAACGGGCATTTGAGTTTGGA
>JAESRY010000174.1 GCA_016764415.1 Cycloclasticus sp.
TAAGGCACCAAATGGATATAACCATCTACATCAATCACAAAGATTCGCTGATTTGGATATTTTTCCTCATTCGGATGTTTGATATCGTCCAATAAGGCTCCTTGTTGCAAATAAAAAACTACAGCCTCAAAGGACATGCTTCGTTCCTCTATAAGCTGTTGATTCTTTTTAGCATTCCAATTGATGGGTTTCATACAGGGAAGTATAACACAAATGTGTGCCTATTGGCATCATTGGGTGGGGCTTGAGTGGCTAACGAGGCTGTAGAAAAACCCAAAAACAAAGGCTTAAAACAGCCACACGGTTATTTTTTTAAAGTTCATCATCCTGCTCGTTTTTTCATTCTCTTCAAGTTATTCATTTAATCTACTGGCTTATCGGGTTTGTACCGCTGATTTATGGAGTTTACTACGGCTCATTGGCCTCTTTATGTTTTTTAGGCGGGCAGTTGCCCATAATTGGCCAGCTTTTCGATGTTTTGTATCAGGCAGAACATCATCCATTGTGCGTTCACTTTGATTTTGCTTCTTAAGCTAAATCGTTTGAGTTTTTTATTAAAGGTAATATTTCCAAACACCGGTTCCACGACGGACATTCTGTGACTGTAAATTTGGTTACCTTTTTTACTGTCTACTTTTACCTTCATCCAGTCGGTATGGGTGGCGTTTTTGCTTTTATCTATGAGGAATGATACTTGCCTGCCATAACCTTTGCTGTGTTCTACAGATTTTGGGTTTCTCATGCATTTGTGTTTTATGTCGCAGTCTCGACAATGGTTTAGTCGTCCTCTAAAAAAGGCTTTTAGATTACTCTGTTTGTCTTTTTTGTGCCGTCGGCGTGTAATGTTTTTCCTGCGGGGCATTGGCAACTTAAGGTGATCGGATCAAAGTTAAATTCACTGGCCGAGATAACATGGCTGGCATCTACTTTAGCTTGTGAGGGACGTTTGTGTTTTTCTTTTTGTTGGTCAAACTTTGGGTCACGTGAACGAAACTGGTTGTCAGGGATGTAGCCATCTATCCCTTTGCTATGCAGGTACGCCATATTGTCTTCGTTGGCAAAGCCGGTATCTGCGGTAACTATTGCGCCTGCAGCGTAGATGTCTTCATTAATATTAAGTCGCTTGTATCGTTCTTTTATCGCTTCTAACACGGGTTGTAAGGTGTGGTGTTCCGAGCCTTCGCCAAAGGCTTGGGCATCAATGACTATTTGATGCTTTTTATCGACGGTTGCGACACCGTTGTATCCTTGAATGGTGCCTTTACTGGTGGTCATTTTGGCGCTGTCATTGTCGGTGATATTACTTTTGACTTCCTGTTGTCGTTTGCCGTGGCCTATGCGGGGTTCATTGTTTTCTAGAAAGTCTTCGATTTTATCAGCGGCCTGATTCAGGGTATCGATGCTTTGTTGAACTCGCCTGGCTTGTCCTTCTTCATAGCTATCTCCCTGGTCTAGCTTCTGATGCTCAGCCATGTGATGCTTGATCAGTTTTTTTAACTTGTCACTTTTATGGGCTAATTCTTTGTGGGTACCTGACCAGGTTTTGGCGGCATTGGAGGGAAGTTTGCAGCCATCGATGGCAAACAGTTCATGGCCGAGTAAACCTTGTTCATCACAGACCAGTAAGATTTGTTCAAATAAGCTTGCTATTTGTCCAGGGTAACCACTAACGAATGAGGCGATGGTCGTATAGTGTGGCACGCTATCGCAAGATAACGCTTTGAAAATAATATTGGTGTCGCAACACCATTGGATTTCTCGGCTGGAGGTGATGCCTTTGGAATACGCAAACAGGATAATCTTTAGAAGAATCGCCGGGTCATACGCTGGCCGACCTTCTTTATCATTTTTAAAGGCTTTCTCAAAAATAGACAGGTCTAGCTTTTTGGCTACCAGATGATGCAAGGCATGTTCAAAGGTGCCTGCTTGCAGTTGATCCTGAAAATTAATCACAACCATGAGGTTCTGGTTGTAGTCGTAGGGGATATATTTGGCCATGAACAACACCTTTGTTTAGGTATCTTATTTTAGTAAAGTTGGCTTGGGTCTTTAGGTTTTTCTACAGCCTGAACGTTTGAGTTAACTGGCCGTTTTATACAGAAAAGAGCGAAGCGTCGCGGCGTGTAAAAGTGGTCAATGTTGATGCGTTTGTTATGCTTTGGTTAAATTGATGAAGTTTTCGCCTGAAATAGTAACTTGTGAATTACTCAGTTGAAGTAACTCACCTGTTTCGGGGTTAACTAAAATGGCGCTGATTTTTAAAATAGCAACTCTACCATGGGTATCTATTGATACAATTTGAACCGACGCCCCCGTGCTGTGCTTTGATGACTGAACAAAGCTCTTGCCAGACCAAGTTGCTTCAATTGCTATGGTTGAGTTACTTTTTGATTTAGATGAGACAGCATAACCTGATTTAATATTTGAACGGTAAAGCGTTATATCAAAGTGGTTTTCAGTATTTGGACCAATAGCAATTGATACAGCTGGAATTTCATTTAACGTAAAGTCAAAGTTAGTTACACGCTGAACTTTTGACACTGTGAGTGCTTCAGGGTCACTACCGCACCCAGTGATAAGTGCACTTAAAATCAAGACCAACCAAAATTTAGAAAACTTCATTTTCTCTCCGTGTTTTTGAGCATAACGTTCAGGTTAAGACGCGCGCGCTTTATGCGCGTCGTACTTGAAGCATTTGTTAGCGGTGGAAAAGGCGACGCTGTGCAAGCTATTTTGCTGAACTTGAATAGAATGAGTTTTTTAGTTTTTTACACATTTTTGTAACGTCACTTTTTGATATGGTTTTAGCTTACACCAAAATATAGCCAAGCCAAAACCTTTGATGATTTTAACTATTTGAGCGGTATTTGCTGAATGAAATAAATACATTTAAGACCGCTAACGCCATGCTCAGCGGCAGGCTAAAGTGGCGGGTTTTTGTGTAAAATGGAGCTTGCGACATACACAAAAAACGACGCTTTAGACTGTCCGTTGGAGCTATTTGTTAGCTGCTTTTATATAATTGATACTTCGATTTTACGCCCCAAAACAGAAGCGAACTTTTCTAGCGTAGATAGTTTGATATCTTCAGCATGGTTTTCAATTCTTGAAATTGCTGATTTCTTTGTATTTAAGCGGCTAGCAATTTCTTCTTGGGTTAACCCGGAATCCTCTCGGGCTTGACGCAATAATGCACCTATTTTGAATGATTGATACCCTTCATCAAACCCACTTTCAAACTCAGTGTCATTAGCTTTTCGACTACTTACATATTTCTTCAGATCGCTCATGATTCAATTCTCCTATTGAGATAATCTTTCTTTCTAGCTTCTGCGACCTGAATTTCCTTCTTAGGTGTCTTTTGGGTTTTCTTTTGAAATCCATGGTTTAGTACCACCAACTGATTCCCGTCCAAGAACCCAAGCAGCCGAAATATGTTATTCCCAGCTTTCACTCTCACTTCCTAAAGCTCATCAGTATTGACCAACTTCTTGAAGTACTGAACAGGAATAACTTCCATTTCTTCAATGAGTTGGAGGACCCAAGAAACCTTTTGGGATTGTTTTACAGATAGCGAATCCAAGAACTCCTCAACGGGGCAGCCACCTGATTCAGATCGATAAAAGCGTATTTCTTTCATTTACCAATGTTAACATACAGGTTAACGTCCGGCCATGGGGAATATTGAGAACTTTCTGAGCAGCTAACGCCGAGTTGACAGGCGATTTATACCGGATAATTGGTGCTTGCGCCATATTATGCTGTAGAAATTGTCCTGTCGAACGATTTGTTCGGCGGCAGCTTTGTGCCGCCGCATAAATCGAAGACCGCTAGGTCAACTCGGCGTTCCTTCGGCGCGAAGCGCCGGAGGAACGTTTAGTATAAGGCATTATTGCCCTAATACAGAGTATGGAACCCATAAACAAGTCAATATTCATTAAAATCACCCCTGTAATCAAATGACCTTATATTATGTATTAAGTTAAAAAAAGGTCAAAACTAAAATTCCATTCCATGTCTAGTATAAGCAAAAACAAGACGTTATTGGAAGAGATCAAAGATACTCTTCGTCGCCCAACAAAAAACCCTTAAACCACCACCAACCCTAATTAATAGCAATCAACTCAACATCAAAAATAAGAGTTGATCCGCCCTTTATAACACCCGTGGATTGATTCCCAAGAATAATTGGGAGGCAGAGTAAAATTAATTTTCATTAGGTCACTTCTGGTTACTCGCTTTCGTAGCGGTAACGCATTTTTTCGTCAATGCTTCTATTTGAAGCGCGAGTCTTTCATTGCCATTCTCACTTAAGCAACCACCTTTAGTTCTACCCTTCCACCCATTGTTGCAAGCATATTAACAAGCATATCAATACTGAATTTCGAGATACTTCCTCTTAATAGATCTGATATGCGCGGTTGTGTTACACCAAGTTTTTGCGCCGCCTCTTTCTGAGTCCAGCGGTTAGCCTTTATCATTATTTCAATCTCGCGCATTAAGTTTGCGCGTATTTTTAAATTTAGAGCCTCTTCTGGAGTATCTGCAATCGCATCAAATGCACTTTTGTAGCTTATTTCCATTACTTTCTCCTGATTAAATCTTTTAGCCTGAGCTTTGCTAAGTCTAAATCTGACTTAGGCGTTTTCTGTGTTTTCTTCTTAAACGCGTGCAATACATAAATAGCCTCTTCAAATTTAGCAACGTAAACCGTTCTATAAATACCGTCTACAGACTTCGACCTGATTTCTTTAACCACTACCAATTGAAGGCATTGGCTTCGCATCCTTCGGTTCAGCTCCATGTTGAACAAGTTCTAACTGATACCCAATGTCTTGTTTAACACTAGATGAAAAACCTCTAATATTATCCAATGCATTTCCTAAGAATTTTATCTCCTTCACGGCAATAGTATACATAATTTTATATATAAAAATTTCATTACCCTAATTCCAAATACCTCACCATCAACTGCACGCTAGACCGCCCTAGATAGATGTTTACATCTAATTGATAGACCAGCTTCACCTTGGCTAAGCCAATCACACTATCGGGGTTATCAACATTAAAATATATCGCGTCTATTTTTCTATTATTGTTTTGCGTTGCCAGTTCAAACTTAACGTGTTTTTGCCCTACTATTCGAGCCTTTGTTACGTTGAACGTTCCTACAAATAACGGTTCTGGAAAACTTTGCCCCCATGGGCCTGCTTGACGTAAAGTTTCGGCTAGGTTTAGATTAATGTCGTTATCGGGGATTTCACCGTCTACCAAAAACACGTTTTCGGGTACTATGCTGTTCAGGCGTTTTTTTACCGCCTCGTTAAAGGCTTGTTTAAAGGTGTCTAAATCTCTTTCCGCAAAGCTCATTCCAGCAGCCATAGCATGACCACCAAATTTCTTTAAAAGCCCTGGGTGTTGGCTGGCGACATCATCCAGCGTATCGCGTATATGCAAACCGGGGATTGACCGTGCAGAGCCTTTAACATCGCCATTTTCTCCCTTGGCGAAGGCGATAACGGGTCTGTTAAGTTTTTCTTTTATACGTGAGGCGAGTATGCCGATAACGCCTTGGTGCCAATCTTCGTCAAACAGGCAAACGCCCCACTGTTCTTGCTTATTTTTTTGTAATTTCAATGACTCAAGAATTTTATACGCGTCTTGTTTCATATCGTCTTCTATTGAACGGCGTTCAATATTAAGCATGTCGAGCTGTTCGGCGATATTTTGTGCTTCTTGCGGATCATCGGTTAATAAACATCGAATACCGAGCGACATATCATCTAGTCGCCCTGCTGCATTAAGCCTTGGGCCAATGGCAAAGCCTAAATCGCTAGACACAACACGGTCGGGTTCTCGCTTTGCGATGCGTAACAAGGCGGCGATGCCCGGCACGCACTTTTTGGCTTGAATTCTGAGTAAACCTTGGTGTACAAGTTTACGGTTGGTTTCGTCCATTGGTACGACATCGGCTACCGTGCCTAGCGCTACAATATCTAATAAGTTCGCTAAATTCGGTGCTGGTTTGTTGTCAAAAGAACCGTCTTTATTAAGTGATGCCCGTAGTGCAAGCAGCACATAAAACATAACGCCAACACCTGCCAGTGCTTTGCTTGGGAACTCGTCGTTAAGTAATTGTGGGTTGACGATGGCATGGGCATTGGGTAATTGCTTTGGCGGTAAATGGTGATCCGTCACGACAACTTGACAACCTTTTTCGACGGCGTAAGCAACGCCCTCTACACTGGATATACCGTTATCGACAGTGATAATAAGATCGGGCTTTAGCTCCAACGCTACATCGACAATTTCTGGCGTTAAGCCGTAACCAAATTTAAAACGATCTGGGACAACAAAGTCTACGTTTTTTGCCCCTAGCATTTTCAAACCGCGAATCGCTACTGCGCACGAGGTTGCGCCATCGGCATCGAAGTCCGCAACAATCAGAATTCTTTTGTTTTTTTGAACGGCCTCTTTGATGATGCTAACTGCGCAATCAATGCCCGTTAGGCTTTGATAGTTCGGCAGGTTTTTTAGCGTTCGGTCTAACTGTTCTTGTTTTGTTATTCCTCGATTGAGGTATATCTGCCGTAACACAGGGTGTAAGTCGGCCAACGTATTTTCATCGTGTTGAACAGCTTCACGGTGTTTTATGTTTACTGTGGAGCTTTCTTGCGCTGCATCTCTCACGTTGCGGCGCTTAGAGTTTATCTAAAATCGCCGCTTTTACTGCATCTAACGATGCATCTATTGCCTTTGCGTTAACTGCACATTGGGCAATAGCTGTATCTGGATCTTTAAGCCCATGCCCTGTTAGCGTACAAACAATCGTGCTGCCTTCAGGTATTTTGCCGTTCTTAATATCACGAATGACACCACCAACAGATATTGCTGATGCGGGTTCGCAGAAGATACCTTCCTTTTCAGTCAGTAGTTTTTGCGCCGCTAGAATGTCTTCGTCTGTTAACAAATCAAACCAACCGCCTGATTCTTTTTGTGCTGCCCACGCTTGATCCCATGACTGCGGACGACCAATACGAATAGCCGTTGCCACAGTTTCAGGATCGTCAATCATTTCACCTTTTAAGAAAGGCGCTGCACCTGCGGCTTGATAACCGACCATTATTGGCCGTTTGTCTGCTGTGTAAATTGAACGGTCATATTGACAGTCACCTTCACAAAATTTACAAGAATTCGTTACGTGACAACTAGCAGGTTGCGCCATTTCGCTATAACCAATCCAGTGTGCCGTTATATTGCCGGCATTACCGACAGGTAAGCAATGATAATCTGGCGCTTTACCTAGTGCTTCTACAATTTCATACGCCGCCGTTTTTTGACCTTGCAAACGATACGGGTTTATAGAATTAACAATGGTGACTGGTGCATGTTCCGCCACTTCTTTAACCAACTGCATACCGTGGTCAAAGTTACCTTTAATTTGAATAATTTCAGCGCCGTGCATCATCGCTTGCGCTAATTTACCGAGTGCAATTTTGCCTTCTGGTATAAGCACAAACGCTTTAATGCCAGCACGTGCAGCATAAGCAGCTGCTGAAGCCGATGTATTACCTGTAGACGCGCAAATAATGGCTTTGCTGCCCTCTTCCACCGCTTTAGTGACAGCCATCGTCATGCCACGATCTTTAAACGATCCCGTTGGGTTTAGACCTTCATACTTAACGTAGATATCAACGTCTTTACCGATCAATGCAGGAATGTTGTCGAGTTTAATCAGCGGTGTATTACCCTCGCCTAAACTGATTAATCGCGTGCTATCGGATACCGGCAATACTGCTTTGAATTTGTCGATAAGGCCTTTGTAACGATTTCCTGCTGACATAATAATTCCTACTGTAAAGATTCGACGCGAATACGAATCGCTGGTTGGTTAACTGAGTCGAGTGTTTCTATTTGTGCAAGTGCTATCAGCATTGATTTTTCTACAACGCTATTGGTCAGCAAAATAACTTGCGCACTGGCTCCGTGCTGCTCAGGTTCTTTTTGCTGAACCGCTTCAATGCTGATGCCGTTATTTCCTAAAATGGTTGTTATAGCCGCCATTACGCCCGGTTTGTCTTCGACTGATAAGCGCAAGTAATAGGCCGTTATTATTTCTTCAATAGGAACAATGGGTAATGCTTTTAATTGGTCAGTTGCAAAGCCCAATGCTGGAACAGCACTATCGGATGGCGCGTCTAATTGACGGCAGATATCAACAATATCTGCAATAACAGCCGACGCCGTTGCTTCAGCGCCAGCACCCGGGCCGTAATACAATGTTGAACCAACGGCGTTGCCTTTAACGACAACGGCATTCATCACGCCATCTACATTAGCAATCAGTCTTTTTTCTGGAATGAGTGTTGGATGAACACGCATTTCAACGCCCTTATCGGTTTTTCTAGCAACACCTAAATGTTTAATGCGGTAACCGAGTTCTTCAGCATACGTGACATCAAGCGGCGTTATTGTCGAGATACCTTCTGTGTAGACGCTTTTAAAATCAAGTGGCATACCAAACGCCAACGAAGCAAGAATGCACAGCTTATGAGCTGCATCAATTCCTTCTACGTCATATTCTGGGTCTGCTTCTGCATACCCTAGTTCTTGCGCCTCTTTCAATACATCGGCAAACGCGCTGCCTTTGTCACGCATTTCGGTAAGAATAAAATTACCCGTACCATTGATGATGCCGGCTAGCCATTCAATACTATTTGCGCTTAAACCTTCACGCATGGCCTTTACGATAGGGATACCACCGGCAATTGCGGCTTCATAAGCCAAGGTGACATTGTGTTTTTCAGCCACTGCAAATAACTCATTACCGTGATTAGCGATAAGCGCTTTATTGGCAGTAACGACATGTTTGCCGTTTGAGAGTGCTTTCAGAATCAATGACTTTGCAGGCTCTTCGCCGCCCATTAATTCAACAATAATTTGAATATCAGGGTCGTTAATAATGTCTTCAGGAGTCGTTGTTAGTTGAATGCCATCCGTTTCACAAATACGTGGGCGAGTAATGTCTCTAGCGCTTGCTGATGAAACGATTATTTCGCAACCACAACGGCGTGAAATATCAGCGCCATTTTTTGCTAAAACATTAACAGTGCCACCACCAACGGTGCCAAGGCCTAATAAGCCAACTTTTACAACTTTCAAGACAGTCCCCTAGCGTTTAATTTAGGGCGTGATTATACAGCAAGACAAACGTCTAAAAGCTGAATTAACAGAATGCTCTTTTCTTCCTGTTAAATGAAACTTTTGCCCTTTGGATATAAAGCTGAATTAAATAGATTGTTTTTTAATCTATTTCAATGAAACTTACGACTGCATGGATGCAGGAGGTAGAGCAATGCAGGAGCAATTGCCGATGCCCTTTGGGTATAAAACGTCTTAAACCAATCCATCCTTTTTAAACATTTGTTTGATACCTCGAACAGCTTGGCGCGTTCTGTGTTCATTTTCAATAAGGCCAAATCGCACGTGTTCATCACCAAAATCACCAAAACCAATACCCGGAGATACCGCCACTTTAGCCTCTTTTAGGATTTTTTTAGAAAATTCTAATGAACCAATTTCACGATATTGTTCAGGAATTTTCGCCCAAACAAACATGGTGGCTTTAGGTTTTTCTACAGGCCAACCAATGGCGTTAAGCCCATCACATAAGACATCTCGGCGTTTTTTGTATAACGCTCTAATCTCATCCACACAATCTTGCGGGCCTTCTAGCGCAGCAATGGCAGCTACTTGAATGGGTGTGAACATGCCGTAATCTAAGTAGGACTTAATTCGTGCCAACGCACCCACCAGTTCTTTGTTGCCACACATAAAACCAACACGCCAACCGGGCATATTATAAGTTTTAGATAATGAATAAAACTCAACCGCTATATCCTTTGCGCCAGGCACTTGTAGAATAGACGGTGCTTTATAACCGTCAAATACAATCTCGGCATAGGCATTATCGTGAACCACCCAAATATCGTGCTCTTTAGCCATTTTAATGACTTTCTCAAAAAATTCTAAATCGACACATTGAGTGGTTGGGTTGCCCGGAAAGTTAAGCACTAACATTTTAGGTTTTGGGTAAGACGTTTTAATGGCTTTTTCTAATTCACCAAAAAAATCCACTTCAGGGCTAATCGGCACATGGCGAATATCTGCACCGGCAATAACAAAACCGTACGGGTGAATAGGGTAAGCCGGATTTGGAACAAGAACGGCATCACCTGGGCCTAACGTCGCTAGTGCTAAATGCGCCAAGCCTTCTTTCGAGCCAATCGTCACAATCGCTTCTGAATCAAAGTCTAAATCAACATCGTATTTGGACTTATACCAACCACAAATTGCTTTACGTAACCTAGGGATACCACGAGAGACAGAGTAACGGTGGGTGTCGCCACGCTGTGCAGTTTCTGTTAATTTATCAACAATATGTTGCGGYGTAGGTTGATCTGGGTTGCCCATGCCAAAATCGATAATGTCTTCACCTGCCGCACGCGCCTGCGCCTTTAAGTCATTAACAATATTAAAGACATAAGGTGGGAGACGTTTTATTCTTGCGAATTCATGCATGATAGTAAAGGTTTTAACTAAATTGAAAGCGAGCGAGATACAGTACCCATCTGCATTTTAGCTGTCAATGCTAAAGTATCACTATGGGGATTTAAAGCGAAGTTTTAGTGTAATAAGACAGAGGCAGACATCCCTTCGTTTTCAAGAATTGAACGTAATGATTGTAATGCCTTCATCTGAATTTGTCTTACGCGTTCTCGCGTAACACCCATTTCTTTACCAACTTGCTCCAGGGTCATGCGCGGATAATTTTGTAAGCCAAAACGCCTTACCACAACCTCTTTTTGTTTCTCTTCTAGCTCACCCAACCATTCTTCAATATGCTCAACGACATCATCGTCCTGTAATAGGACTGAAGGATCCGAGCCTTTTTCATCGGCGACAATA
>JAESRY010000175.1 GCA_016764415.1 Cycloclasticus sp.
GCATAAGCGGCTGATTCGTCGCCACTTAATAAACCCTTATACCCAAAGGGCATAAGTTTTATTGAACAAGAAGAAAAGCACTTCTTATTAATTCAGCTTTAAAGCACTTTGAATCATGGACGTTGCCGGCGGTGACATCGGTTGATTTAATGAAGCCATCTTCGTCAACATTAACGTGTGCTTTATATCCATAGGTACTCTTACGCTTTCCATCAGAGCTTACTTTAACATTCCAGTGCGCATCGGGATCCTGGGTTGAGTCACCGGCCTTGTTTTTGTTGCGGCGGCAGTTTTTTGCTTCAATGACACTCGCATACCCCAGGGCACCCTCTCTGGCTGCGCCATTCACCTTGTACCCCAGGGCACCCTCTCTGGCTGCGCCATTCACCTTGTCAGCGATACTCACTTCACCAGACTTTATGTAAAGCCCTTGCTCACTAAGCTGGGCGTTAATCTCGCTAAGTAGTTCATCCATTAAACACAACTTTTTAAGCACTTGTCTAAATCGCCAAATGGTTGAGTGATCAGGAACAGGCTCTGAAATGTCGAGCCCAGTAAAACGCCGAAACAGTAGGTCTCTGGCTAATTGCTTTTCCAGTGCAGGGTCACTGGGTTTGTACCAACTTTGCAGTAATAGCGCTTTATACAGAGCCTGCCCCACGAAGTGCTTTGGGTATCATCAACGGAGGCCAGGCTTTCTCACCTTGTTTTTTTGAATGAATGCTTGAAAGCTTCTGTTCTAGACGCGACCAGTCTATTAACTCATGAACGGCATCGAGTTCTTTGGCTGCGTCATGGTCGATGAGCATGGCATCTGCCAAACTGCGTTGTGTGAGGTTTTTCCAAGCCATTTTGTATTTGCTGATTGCCGTTTTGTTAGGGCTCTATTATCTCAAATAATTGGGCTCATTGCTTGTTGGTTTCGTGCAAAGGTCTCACTTTAACACCCGTTAAAGGGCCTTTTGATGTCATATTAACTCCAGTTAATAATAAAAAATGCAGGGGTTCATTCGTACGCAATTCTAACTACCATTAGATTTATGGTAATGCTAGAATCATTCAAAGTACAGGCTATTCTGAATAAGGATGATGTGATGGATTTTAATTTTAGTGAAGAACATATTCTACTCAGAGAAACGGTGAAACGTTTTTCAGAAACTGAACTGGCGCCGCTGGTACGAGAGGCGGATGATAACGAAGTGTTCCCTAAACAACTATTTCCCAAATGGGGAGAAATGGGGTTGATTTCAGCCCGCTACCCTATAGAAGATGGTGGCGGTGGCTTTGACAAGATTGCTGATTGTATTATTCGAGAAGAGACTAGTCGCGTTTGTCAGGCTTTTGCCTCTTCATTGTCGGCACATAGTCATTTAGGCATATGGCCAATTTGGCGCATAGGGACAGACGCTCAAAAAGAGAAGTATTTAAAACCGGCACTTGCAGGCACTAAAGTCTCTTGCTTTGGTTTAAGCGAGCCTGACGGTGGTTCAAATATTCGGGCACTTAAAACCCATGCGAAAAAAGTAGATGGTGGTTATCTTATTAACGGTAGCAAACTTTATATAACCAATGCGCCCATGGCGGATTTCATGTTACTAGCTGCACGTACATCACCAGAACTCACAGCGCAAAGCATCAGTCTGTTTATTGTTGACCTACCGTCTGCGAATATCGAAATCCAAAAACTTGCCAAAGAAAGCATAAAGGCGTCTGAAACAGGGCTTCTTTTTATCGATGATTTATTTGTATCTGATGACGCTTTATTAGGTGAGCGCGAGGGAAATTATCCTATTATCTTAGAATCACTCACCGAAAATCGCGTCGGTGTTTCTGCCAACTGTTTAGGTATGGCGAAAGCTGCATTTGAAGAGGCCAACAACTACGCGCACGAACGCATGATTGCTGGTAAACCGATTGGAAAATTTCAAGCTATTGGACATAAGTTAGCGAACATGTCGGCAGAAATTGAAGCTGCTCAATGGCTTGTTTACTACGGTGCTTGGCAAGTTGATCAAGGGACTTTGGATAACGCGATGGCAGCAAAAATAAAATTAGTCGCCAGCGAAATGGCTGTTAAAGTAAGTGAAGATGCTATTCGTATTTTAGGTGGTGCTGGCATCATGCGCGAATACTCGGTGGGCCGAATACATCGGGATAGCCTGTTGTATATTATTGGTGAAGGCACCAGCGAAATTCAGCGAAATATTATTGCTCGATCATTAGGCTTTTAATTTAATGTCCACTCTTAATGCGTTGTTTGAAGCACGTTCCGTTGCCATTGTTGGTGCATCGGATAATCCACACAAACTGGGTGGTCGCCCTGTGGCTTACATGAAGCGTTTGGGCTACAAAGGTAAAATCATTCCAGTCAATCCAACGTCGAAGATGGTCCAAGGCCTACCGGCTATTGCCTCATTGGCTGATCTAAAAGAACCTGTTGACCTTGCCGTGCTTGCAACACCTGAAGCCATGGTTGAAGGTATTGTTAAAACAGGTCTTGATAACGGCATTAAAAACTTCGTTGTATTTGCATCTGGTTATGCTGAAATTGATGAGCAAGGTCTTGCCAAGCAACGTCAGCTAGAAGCATTGTTTGAAGGTACGGATGCTAGATTATTGGGCCCAAACTGTTTGGGCTTTATCAATACCAAAACACAACTAATCGCTTCGTTTACTACAGCAATGGAAGCAAACCCATTAAAACTTGGACGCTTAAGCTTTGCTGGACACAGTGGCGCCTTGGGAGCCTATTGGCTGGACAAAACCATTCGCGCTGATATTGGTGTTAGCAAATGGATTTCAAGTGGTAATGAATCGAATGTTGATATAGCCAATATTGTTGAATATTTAGCAAACGACCCAGACACTCAAGTTATCTCCTTATATATTGAAGCCATTCGAAACCCGGCGCGTTTTGAGGAAGCGCTGACATTGGCAAAACAAAACAATAAAATTGTGGTGGCTTTAAAAGGTGGTAAAACCGCAGCAGGGGCAAGAGCGACACAAGCCCATACCGCCTCAAATACGCTGAATGGTGTTGATTACAAAACTATTTTTAATCGCACGGGTGTGATTGAAGTCGATTCTTTGAGCGAAATGATAAAACAATGTCAATATGGGCTATCGGGCCTAACACTGAAAGGTAATCGCGTTGGCGTTATCTCAATTTCTGGTGGCGCAGGGGTCATGCTATCCGACCAATTAACGGCTAACGGGTTAAACGTTAATGACTTTAGCGCGTCATTGCGCGACTTAGTGCGCCCTCTTTTATCACCGCATAGCACGACGCAAAACCCCGTTGATCTAACAGCTGCGATGGTGGCGCAGCCAACCATGTTGGGCGATGTTGCAACAACGATGATTGAATCCAACGAGTATGATGCCTTAGTCATCTTTATGGGGTTAATGGATAGTATTGCCGATAGCATCACCCGTAGTTTGCTTGCTCTTGATAAATCAGTGGACTGCCCAGTTTTCTTGATTTGGATGGGTGGTAAAGCTGAATGTATTAAGCAACTATCTAAAACAAATATTATAGTATTTGATGATATTCCCGAGCTTGTATCCCTAATAGCTCGCTCCAAACCGGGTTGTTGAATCAGCTTTTTTTGAGAAACACCGGGTAGTCAACAATCCCTTCTTTTAATTTGATAGTGACCGACATCGGTTTGCCGTCCTCATTAAAATTTAGTATTGGTCGTATCGGGGAGATTGTCTGCTGACGGGAATTTTCAATTAAATCATTAATGGATTCTACGTCTGACAAACGAAGAAGTTGAACGTGTGTCACCGGCATCAATTTAATTTCTTCGCGATCATATTGTGCTAATAAGTTGGCCGGTTTTGCCCAACAGGATGCATCGGTTTCTGCATCATCGTGAAACACTTCTTGATTGACGTTTGCTATTGCTAAAAAGAAACGCGTATCAAAACGGATTGGGGCACCTTCCGGTGTTATCCAGTGATCATAAAAGGTGATTGACTCAAGATCTAAGTGAATGTCATGTTGTTCGATTAAGTGTTGAAACGTTATCTCGCCCTTGTTTAAACCGTCCCTATCATGGGCTGAAAAATGATGAGTGTTAGCTGATGTACCTGACAATATACCGGCCTCTTCAAACGTCTCTCTAATAGCAGCAATTTTCGCTGTATTGCTCTTACTGCCATCTAACGAGATGTTAAATACTTCGTCTTGCTCTTCAATACCTCCACCAGGAAATACATACGCGCCAGGTGCAAAACGAGACGAAGAAACACGCCTTAGCATGCACACTTCAATGCCAGAACTGGTGTCACGAATTAATATGAGTGCAGCCGCTTGTTTAAGCAATTTGATAATCCCTATTAAGGTGGTAAATTGACAAGAATAACGTTCATGCAGGTGGGTTGTTTGCAAAAACAGGTATAAAGCATTATAACAATCGTTTGGTAGGTTAATGGTGTATATGTATGACAATTGATGAACATGACACAGAGCAATTGATGCTTGATGCTGTCGATAAGTTTCTTATTAAAATCAAACCCCAAGTGCGCCAACTTGAGGCCGATGACGAATACCCCGAAGACATCGTCGAACAAATGAAAGAAATGGGGCTTTTTGGTGCGGTAATAGACCCTGAATATGGAGGTTTAGGATTGCCTGTCAGCACATATGCAAAAATTGTTGAACGTATAGCGTGTGTTTGGATGTCACTAACTGGCGTTTTTAATTCGCATTTAATTATGGCGATGTCTGTACAACGCTTTGGTACTGAGGAACAAAAAAGAAAATGGCTGCCTTTGTTTGCATCAGGCGATGTGCGCGGTGCATTGGCATTGAGTGAGCCTAACTGCGGTACCGATCTGCAAGCCATTAAAACAAGCGCCACACAAGATGGTGACCATTATATTATTAACGGTTCTAAAGCATGGATAACCAATAGTTTACACGGCAGTTGTTTYGCCTTRCTGGTGAAAACTGACATCARCACTAACCCTGCGCACAAAGGTATGAGCTTATTCATTGCACCTAAAGGCGAAGGCTTTGTGATGGGCAGCAAGCATAAGAAGCTAGGTTATAAAGGSATTGATACGGCTGAGTTCTTTTTGGATAATTACCRCTTGCCCGCTGAAAACCTTATTGGGCTTGAAGAAGGACATGGCTTACAACATGCTCTAGGCGCRYTRGCATTAGGTAGAATTAATGTGGCCGCACGTGGAATTGGTGTTGCTTCTGCCGCACTAAACGACTCGATTGCCTATTCACAACAACGAAAGACATTTGGYAAACCYATTTGCCAGCATCAATCTATYCAAATATATTTAGCSGATATGGCTACACGCGTTGAAGCRGCAAGRTTATTGGTACAGTCGGCTGCCACTGCATTCGACCGCGGTGATCGTTGTGATATGGARGCCGGCATGGCTAAATTATTTGCAACCGAAGCGGCGATGAGYAATTCCGCAGAAGCATTAAGGATCCATGGTGCATATGGCTATTCAACAGAATTTAATGTGGAGCGCTACTACCGAGATGCACCATTATTGGCGATTGGCGAAGGTACTAATGAATTGCAACGGATCATTATTGCTAAGCAACTCATTGAACAAAACCCTCTATAATCGACGTACTATTTAATTTTTTATACATAACTTATGTCTAACAATAGATTTGAAGGAACCAGCGACTATGTCGCTACAGAAGAACTTACCATGGCTGTCAATGCAGCGCTTACGTTAGARCGYCCTTTATTGATAAAAGGTGAACCGGGTACAGGGAAAACCCAGCTTGCRATTGAAGTRGCTAAATCTCTTMAGGCACCCTTGATTGAATGGCACATAAAATCAACGACTAAAGCRCATCAAGGYTTATATGAATATGATGCGGTCTCTCGGTTACGCGACTCGCAGCTTGGTGATGATCGCGTACACGATATCGGYAACTATATTGTTAAAGGAAAAATATGGGATGCSTTCAGCAGCGATGAACGCTCTATTTTGTTGATTGAYGAAATTGATAAGGCCGATATAGAATTTCCAAAYGACCTACTYCAAGAACTSGATCGTATGGAGTTCTTTGTTTATGAAACTCAACAGTTAGTAAARGCCAARCATCGCCCWCTTATTATCATYACCAGCAATAATGAAAAAGAATTACCGGATGCGTTCTTAAGRCGTTGTTTCTTYCATTATATTCGCTTCCCAGAATTAGAAACSATGGWRAAAATAGTGGATGTTCACTTTCCCTCCTTAAAAAAAGAGCTRCTTTCCGAAGCGCTTGGCTTGTTTTTTGAAGTGCGAGAGGTGGCAGGYTTAAAGAAAAAACCGTCAACATCAGAATTRCTAGACTGGATAAAATTGCTACTAGCRGAAGATTTATCGGCTGAAACGCTRCGYGAAAATAACRAYAATATTTTGCCTAAAATGCACGGTGCGCTGCTAAAAAATGAACAAGAYGTACACCTCTTTGAACGCCTTGCTTTTATCAACCGGCGCCAACGTAATGATTAACTAGCSTCATATGTTTATCAGTTTTTTTTTAGACCTCCGCAAAGCGRGCATACCGGTAAGCATTACTGAGTTATTGTCGTTACTAAAGGCATTGCAATTACAACTCGCTAATTACAACATTCAATCCTTTTACTACTTGTCACGTACWGCGTTAGTGAAAGATGAGCGRCATTACGATCGTTTTGACCAAGTGTTTGCTGCAACCTTTAATGGCCTGGAAAGTGATATGGCAATAGAARAARTTTTCGCCAGTATTCCAGATGAGTGGCTAAAAAAACAGGCGGAAAAGTTATTAACTGAGGAAGAAAAGAAAAAAATCGAGTCACTGGGCGGTTGGGAAGCGTTAATGGAAACACTTAAAAAACGCYTAGAGGAACAGAAAGAAGAACATMACGGTGGCAGTAAATGGATTGGAACGGGYGGCACATCCCCGTTTGGTGCATACGGTTATAACCCAGAAGGTGTGCGAATTGGCCAACATGAATCACGCCACCGGCGAGCCACTAAAGTTTGGGACAAGCGAGAATTTAAAAATCTAGACGATAATGTCGAGCTCAATACACGCAATATAAAAGTCGCGCTACGCAAATTACGAAAATTTGCACGCCAAGGGTCTAATGAAGAACTCGATTTGGACGATACTATTCGCTCCACCGCTGCCAATGCCGGATACCTTGATTTRAARATGGTGCCGGAACGGCATAATGCTATCAAAGTATTGCTACTGCTGGATATTGGCGGCTCAATGGATGACCATATTCGTATTTGTGAAGAACTCTTTTCGGCAACTAAAACTGAGTTCAAACACATCGATCACTATTATTTTCATAATTTTACCTACGAATACCTCTGGAAAGACAATACWCGCCGTTATRACGAAGCCACGCCAACAATGGATATTATCAACCGTTACACGAGTGACTATAAGTTAATTTTTGTCGGCGATGCCAGTATGAGCCCTTATGAAATCACTTACCCAGGTGGTTCTGTAGAACACTGGAATGAAGAAGCGGGTAGCGTTTGGATTCAGCGACTTTTAACAGCGTTTCCGAATGCCGTTTGGCTGAATCCTGATCATGAACGCAATTGGGATAGACGGCCTTCAAATACAATTACACGACAATTAATCAATGATCGTATGTACCCWTTAACCATTRGTGGYTTAGGCTCGGCTATTCAAACATTRCTGCGCAAACCCGTATCGAGCCCTAACATTGAATTTAGTCACTAGGTAGAAATAGGAGAATACACATGGCAGAYTTTAAARAYAAAACCGTCATCATYACCGGTGGYGCWAGGGGTATTGGCCTTGCGGCAGGGRCRYTATTTGCGCGAAAAGGTGCMAAYRTTMTGCTCATTGATTTARATGAAAGYGATTTAAAAACAGCTGTAAGCAGCATAGTGTCAGATACCGATATCTCATATTACGTAGCCGATGTCACTAAGGTTGAGCAAGTTCAAGGSTATGTTAATACGGCCCTTAAACGTTATGGGGYCATTSATAATTTTATAAAYAATGCAGGTATTGAAGGTGTTGTTGCGCCTATTGTCGACTCYCCTATTGATATATTTGATCGAGTGATTGACGTAAATATTAAAGGTGTCTGGCTGGGCTTGAAATATGTGATTCCAGCGATGCTTGAAAATGGCGGCGGCAACATTGTCATTACCTCGTCAGTTGCTGGAATTAAAGGTACGCCAAATATATCACCTTACGTTACCAGCAAACATGCTGTTATTGGCATGATGCGYAGTGTTGCYCAAGAATATGCAACCCAAGGTATTCGTATYAATACAGTAAACCCTGCGCCCATTGAAACYAGAATGATGCGYTCATTAGAAACGGGTTTTGCGCCGGGTCAAGAAGCTGCGGCCAAAGARCAGATGAACAAAATGATGCCCATGGCTCGCTATGGCGAGCCTGCTGAAGTAGCTTCTTTAATGGCGTTTCTATGTAGTGATGATGCGTCTTATTGCACGGGCGGYGTGTATTCAGTGGATGGCGGTGCGTCGGCTCTATAANTTAACGAACAGGCAAATAAAAAGGCTCTWAGAGCCTTTTTAWAYANTTTTTTAGTRAWRYATTCATCAAGCAGGYTTTGATATTTCAAATAAATATCGATTGATACAGAATAAGTACTCACCTTTATGATGAAGTGTTTCAAGCCCTTYTAGCCAATCTTTAATATCATTTTTATTAATACTGGGTYGRTCTGCWATAAAAGCRCTGATGAYTTTAGATAGCCAATAACTAAAATTAGTTTCATCATAAYGAGTATTAGTGATGGGCACKGTTTTARTAAGRTTAAGKRTTAACCCAGAYGMTTTRATWGCSCCTGCYAARCGYAATGGAACAGATTYTTGCGGACAATGGGCCTTCCAAGCTTCAATAATATTGTCGCGAACGTCAAAATTSRCCGCGYTCCAGTACGGRAACGCCCAATCTGTATCAACKATAACCCCTCTCCCACCGGGCTTTAGAACACGTGCAAACTCTACTAGTGCCGCATTCAAATCAGGGACRTACTCATAGACTTGGGTGGATACAACAGCATCAAAACTATTRTCTTGGCAGGACAATGCCATRGCATCACACTTTTCAAAAGATACATTTGATAAATCAGCACAAAGTGYTGAGGCTGATKCAAGCATATTATCTGCCAGATCAATACCGTGCACTGCACCTGAAGGTCCAACTGACGCAGCGATATCACGCACGAGWAACCCRGGGCCAGAACCAATRTCTAAGACCTTTTGCCYCTTTTCTAAGAGGAGACCTTTGATAACTTCAGCCCTGGCCGCAACGATATCAGGGGTTTGGTACGCCATTTTTAATGCGTGGTTTACCTCGTCACTAAAAACTATACCTTYCGACATAAYAAGCCCCTAATTAAGTAACAAAGAACTGTGTKTTTATTGCGCAGACGGAAAAWTTGGTGCCCTCTTCTCTCTAACGGCTGCCACGCCTTCTTTTGCATCATCACTTAAGAAATTCAGCATCTCTTCACGTAAAGACGCTTCAAAAATAGGKGATGCCATTTGCATCCAACCATTTAACGTTTTCTTAGTACCCTTAATGGCKGATTGGCTACCTCTAGCCAGYTTATTGGCAACTTTCATGGCTCTGTCCATTAACTCATCRTGTGGTACACAAAGGCTCACCATGCCTATTCGTTCAGCTTCTTCACCATTAACGAAATCAGCCGTCATCAGGTAATATTTAGCCTTTGCCATGCCGCATAATAACGGCCAAATGATGGCTGCATGGTCGCCAGCTGCAACACCTAGCTTGACATGACCATCTGTAAACTTACCCCGTTCTTTAGAAATAACACTGATATCAGCTAACAATGCAACCACCAATCCCGCGCCAACAGCTACGCCGTTAATCGCTGAAATAATGGGTTTTTCAAAACTTAAAATATYGTAAACCAAGTCAGCTGCTTCTTTTCTAACACCTTCCAGTGCCGTAGCGTTACCCACCATGCCGCTAACCCARTCTAAATCWCCACCTGCGGAAAAYGCACGGTCACCTGCGCCTGTCACCACCACCACTTTTGTCTTATCGTCCTCTTCAATMACATCCCATACTTTTGTCAACTCCCAATGTAATCGAGCATTGGTTGCATTCATTACTTCAGGTCTGTTAAGCGTTAGCAGCAATACGCCATTGTCTTTATGATCAAATAATAAGTGTTGAAAATCTTCATATTTCATGATGTTAYRTCCTTTTRTTAAAGTAWTTTATKTTTATAAATTCAGTTCTTTTTTCATGGCGTCRCGCATAACAAACTTTTGAATTTTCCCCGTTACCGTCATAGGRAATTCRTCAACAAATTTGATATAACGCGGTACTTTRTAATGTGCTATTTCTTCTTTACAAAACRCCYTCAATTCATCRCTACTTAATSYCTCRTTKGGCATTAATTTTACCCAAGCACAAATTTCTTCACCCATCTTTTCATCRGGCACGCCGATTACTTGTACGTCTTCAATYTTTTCATGTTGATAGAGAAAGTCTTCAATYTCTTTCGGGTAAATATTTTCACCACCACGAATAAGCATATCTTTWGAACGACCAACAACGGTGACATAACCCTTTTCATCCATGGTAGCCAAATCACCGGTATGCATCCAACCCCCRGCGTCGATTGAAKCTGCGGTTCTTTCGTCATCGTCCCAATAACCGATCATCACGTTGTAACCACGTGCGCAATATTCACCTATCACACCTCTTTCGACAATGCGGTTATTTTCATCTACTATTTTGCCTTCGACGTGCGGGTGCGTTAAACCAACGGTAGATACCCGAAGGTCAAACGAATCATCCATTAAAGATTGATTGGATACCGGACTTAACTCGGTCATGCCATAAGCTACCGTCATTTGATGCATGTGCATTTTATTAATGACTTGCTTCATCACTTCTACTG
>JAESRY010000082.1 GCA_016764415.1 Cycloclasticus sp.
CTTCCACCGTTGGATTGGTCGCTAAGATAATCTCCTTAACGACATGTTGCTTAAATCGCTCAGTCAATTTATCCAAGCCAATTTCGGCGGGCCCCAACCCATCTAAAGGCGATAACCGGCCATTTAAAACAAAATATAAGCCTTTAAATGATGTTGCGCTTTCTAGCGCCATTACATCCACTGGCGTTTCAACAATACACAACGATGTTTTGTCGCGTCGTTCATCGGAACATAAACCACATACCGTTGACGATGTTAAGGTCTGGCAAACCTCACAATGTTGAATTTTATCAACCGCTTTTGCCAAACTTTGTGCTAATTTGAAGGCGCCTTGTCGATCACGTTCCAACAAATGAAATGCCATTCGCTGAGCCGATTTTTGCCCAACGCCGGGTAAGCAGCGTAACGATTGCATTAAGTCTTGAAGAACCGGATCTGATTGCATATTAGAAAGGCAGTTTAAACCCAGGTGGCAAAGGTAGGCCCGCGGTCATACCTGCCATACTTTCCTTGTTTTCGCTTTCTATCTTTCTAACTGCGTCATTAATGGCAGACACGATAAGGTCTTCTAGCATTTCTTGGTCATTATCCGCGATTAAACTCGGGTCAATCGATAAGCGACGCGCTTCGTGCTTGCCCGTCATTACAATTTTAACTAAGCCAGCACCCGACTCGCCTGTCATTTCTAACTCTGCAAGTTTCTGCTGCGCTTCTTGCATTTTTTCCTGCATTTTTTGCGCTTGTTGCATTAAGTCGCCTAATTGGTTCTTCATCTATTTCTCCGTACTGTACTGGTGGTTAATCTATCGGCTTGATTGAGCCTTCTATTATTTTAGCGTCAAATAAGTCAATAATCTTCATTACCGCTGGGTGATTCCTCACCTCGTGTTCTGCTTCGCGCTGTCTTTGCGCGACTTTTTCATCGGCAATACTGTTTGGCGTAACGATATCCTTTACGCCTTCATTCAATACAAGGCTTAGCTTTCTTGCATAATATTGAGATAACGCCTGCTGAAGGTTTTGTTCTGATTTTTTATTCAGCGACACATGCCCACTGATAAGAGACAGTTCACATTCATGCTCACTTAATCTAACCAGTGTTGCATTATTAGCCAGCTGAAGCGTCATGGGGTCTAGCTCTAATAATGGAACAAGTTCGTGCCAGTCGAGATTTTTTTCTTCTGGTTTTGCTACTGGCTTTATCGTGCTGTTTTTATTTTTCTCGGCAACGACAGGCTTTTCTACTGAAGTCTTAAGCTCACTAGGTTCGTTTATGACTGGCTCTATATTTTTAAGAGTTTTTTTTTCAGGGATAACCAGTCTGGGTGCTTTTTTAGCAACCGCTGCGCTGCTTTTTTGTTGTGTCAGTTGTGCGGTTATGGGACTAGCTGATGACTGCTTTTGTTGCACGGGTTTATTTACCGGTTGCGCAATGGGTTTGTCTGCTACATCACTCACATCAATAGGTGCAAACGCCAACATCCGCAGCAACACCATCTCAAAACCAATCTTAGGTGTCGGCGCTAAGGGCAGGTCTTTTTGTCCCATCAAAGCGATTTGATAGTACAGTTGCACGTCTTCTTTTGATAATTGCTCCGCTAACCCGTCCAATGTTTTATCGTCACTCGCATTTCCAACCAATTGGCAGACAGCTATTTGGTGCAAGTAGCTCAACAATGACTGCAAAACCTCAGAATAGTCAGGTGCAAATTGATCTAATTGTTGCACGCTATCTAATACCGCTGAACCCTCTTGTGTTATCAGCGCACTCAGCAAATCCAACACAGGTTCCCTTGCCACGCTGCCTAACATATCAATGASGTCGGCCTCATTTAATGAACCGTTACCGTGCACGATAGCTTGGTCCAATAAACTCAGGCCATCACGCATACTGCCATCAGCCGCACGCGCAAGTAATTCGGTCGCTTCGGTTTGGTAGTCTATTCCTTCGCTGTCTAAAATAAGTTTAAGCTGACCGCCAATTTGTTCAAGCGACAATCGCTTCAAATTAAATTGCAAGCAACGCGACAGTACGGTGACTGGCATCTTTTGCGGGTCAGTCGTTGCTAGTAAGAATTTTACGTGCTCAGGCGGTTCCTCCAGTGTTTTAAGCAACGCGTTAAAGCTGCTTTTGGAGAACATATGAACTTCATCAATTAAATAAACTTTATACTTGCCGCGACTCGGTGAATATTGCACATTTTCTAGCAAGTCCCGCGTGTCATCCACTCCGGTTCTAGAAGCCGCATCCACTTCTATCAAATCGGGATAACAACCTTGATCAACCTCTAAGCAGCTATCGCACTTTCCACATGGCTCAGCTCCGGTAACATTAGGGCAATTAAGTGCTTTAGCCAATACGCGGGCAATGGTTGTTTTGCCAACTCCGCGCGTCCCCGTAAACAAGTAGGCGTGGTGAGTTCTATCGTTTTCAATACCATTTACTAATGCGCGAACAACGTGTTCTTGCCCAACAACTTGGGCAAAATTTAACGGACGCCATTTTCTTGCGAAGACTTTATAACTCATAAGTTTTATAGGGTAACAAAGCGCTAGGTATTTGTGCGAATTTTTAGCTATTTGATCAGTTTGGAAACCGAAAAGAATGGGTGGTAACTCATGCCAGCCACACCCCGGCACACGATTCCGTCGCTGCCGTTGCTCCCTTCCGGGCCTGGCGGAGTTCACGACTTCACATTGCGAGGGGACCGACACAAGTCACCATTGTTCGTTGGCGTCAATCAGGATGAGGATTGTCCATGATTGCGTTCCATCAATCAAGAAGAGACAATGAAGTTTATTAAAATTATTTAAACAGCTTTCCTGATCAATATGAATTACAGCTACCCCCTTTATCGCCCTCCTTCTGAAGCGCGCAGCCTTATCTTTCAAGTTACGGAAGGTTGTAGTTTTAACCGCTGTAGCTTTTGTTCTATGTATCGTGAAAAAACCTTTAGTGAGAAACCTCTCGAGTTGGTTTTAGCCGAAATAGAATCTGCRGCTAAATCACAAAAACATATCAGGCGAGTTTTTCTAGCTGATGGRGATGCTCTGTACCGTGATACGCAGACATTAACCCTCATTCTTAACGCGCTATACAAACACTTTCCTGAATTAGAGCGCGTTAGCAGCTATGCCCTACCCAATAATTTACTCACTAAATCTGCTGAAGAGTTGAAGGAATTAAACGCCGCTGGATTAACCTTACTTTACTACGGCATTGAGACGGGTAACCCTGAGCTTTTAAAGTGCATTACAAAAGGCGCAACGCCCAGCAAAATGGAAACTGGGCTGAATAAAGCGTCCGAAGCGGGCTTTGACGTGTCGGCAACTGTTATTTTAGGTTTAGGCGGGCAACAGCATTGGCGAGAACACATTGAGCAAACAGCCGCATTGGTTAATAAATTAAACGTRACGTACTTATCCACCTTACAACTGATATTAGGTGATGATATTAAGGACGAGTTTATGCAAAAATTTCAGCAACAAGGTCGTGAATTTCTACCCCAGTCCGATAATGAATTATTACAAGAGCAAGCCCTGCTTATTTCCTTAATCTCGCCTAAAAAGTCCGTTATATTTCGCTCTAACCATGCATCTAACGCTTTACCTTTAAAAGGTGTTTTACCTAACGATAAAGCGACTTTATTGGCACAACTCGATTCGGCGGCTCATGGAGAAACACCACTTGTTCCACCTTGGTTACGCGGCCTTTGATGCAAACTTTATTGTTTTACCGGGTGTTTTGCTAGTTTTCTTTGTAAGGTTCGCCGGTGCATATTCAATTGGCGAGCGGCTTCTGAAATATTGCCATTACACTCAAGCATCACTTTTTGTACATGCTCCCACTCTAAACGCTTCACGGATAACGGCTTATCCGCTGGCATGACATTCGTATCCGCATTTTCATTTGAAAAAGCAGCCAAAATCTCATCCGCATTTGCAGGTTTAATGATGTATTGAATCGCGCCCAATTTCACCGCTTCAACCGCGGTCGCAATACTTGCATAACCCGTTAGCATGACTATTTTTGTGTTCTCATCTTTATCTTTAAGGCGCTTAATTAAAACCAAACCTGAGCTTTGCTCCAAGCGTAAATCTACAACGGCTAACTCAGGTTCAAACTCATTTATTTTTTTAGTCGCTTGCTCTTCAGTATGGGCAGATGCCACCTCATAACCCCTACGCTCAAACGCTCCACTTAATGCAAAACAGTAGTCCACATCATCATCAATAATAAGCATTCTTTGTTTATCATCCATCATCAACCCTTATGACTCTTATGACTTCTCAATACTCAGTGGCAAGTTAATCGTCACACGCACACCAACATCTTCCTTGTTTTCCCATTGAACATCGCCACCTAAACGCTCTATCGTCGCCTTGGTGATGTAAATACCTAAACCGAGGCCTTCTGCCTTTGAAGGCATGACATCCATACCTAATTTAGCCAAATAGCCAGCAGGCATACCACAACCGTTATCCTCAATCACAAAGCAGATAGTGTCTCCATTCCAATTCAGCGTAATACTCACGTATTGGGGTGAAACGCGCGAGGCATTATCCAAAATATTAATCAATGCACGAGTGACTGCCATATCGGAAGTTATATTAGGTGCCAAGCCTTCTCCATTAACGGATTCAATTAAATTAACCTCTAAATGTGAGATGCGCCATTGCGTGATGACATTGGTTAAATACACATCAACAGGCAAGGATTGCCCCGCGTCATATTTATCCAACGTGGCGGTTTCGGTGATGCTCGACAACACGTTTTTACAACGCTTAACTTGCCTTTGAATGAGCGCTAATTTATTTGCCGCGGGCTCATCACCTTTTTGTTTAAACTCCAACTCCAACTCATGTGCCAATACATCCATCGTTCCCAGCGGTGTGCCTAGTTCATGCGCTGCTCCAGTGGCTAGCGTTCCTAAGGCAACTAATCGTTCATCGCGAAATATGCGTTCTTGCATATCAGCCAACAGCTTATTCCTTTTACGTAAAGAGTCTGCCATTCCTGCCACAAAATAGGCCATTAGCACCGTGGACAATACAAACCCAATCCACATGCCGGTAATATGTTCGGCAAAGTGCCCGCCCATACCCATTTCCATATTGTGGTCCAGATGAATCAACGGACGATAATAAAACACCAATAAGGTATAGGCTAAGGACGTAATTAAGGCCATTAACCAAACATATTGGCGAGATAACAAAGTAGAAGCGATACTGTGCGGCACCAGTAAAAACCAAGCAAACGGATTAGTGGCTCCGCCTGTGAAATATAACAGCGCCGTGAGTGCAATAACATCAATAATTAATTGGAAAAAGAAAACCGTGTCAGTTATTTTAGAGGGACGCTTAAACAAAAAGAATGTGCCTAAGCTAAGCCCTATCAACGTCATAAAGACAAATGCTAACGGCGTTATCGGTAAGGCCAAATCCAAATAGTAAATAGCCGTCAATACCGCGACCAATTGGCCACTGACATTTAATGCGCGTAGCGACAATAACTTTCTTAAGTTTTCGTCAGACGCTGAGGATGTTGTTTGAGGAAGTAGAGTACTCATGATTACTTTATAAATCTATTAGCATACTGTAACAGCATACATTCTGGACAACGACCCCCTGCGACAATATGCCACAGGTAAGAATGTAAAAATTTTGAGTTATTTTATAATTTAGGCTAGTAAATTCTCAGTTATGTGCCATATTTAAATACATTGAGACCTTTGCACGAGAGTCAGTTTTTGTGAGAGCACCAACAGTAGGCACTTTAGGCGAGGCAAAAAGAGGCGAAAAAGCACAGTTTACAGGGTGTAAATGAGCATTTTGAGCCTATTTTTCTAGTGCCCCGTGTGGGTAAACGCTGCTATCGCGGAAAATGGACTCGTGCAAAAGGTTTCACATTAAAATATAAACATCACGAGATATTATGAGCAAAACACAGCAGGTACCAACATCATCCGCAACTGGCCTTCCCGATGAAGCGACATTTGCCGAACAAACCAAAGAGTTACTCGAGTTTAGCGAACGCACCCACGCAAAGGCCGTTATGTTAATTATTTCTTTCGATTCGCTGGTGGATGATATTAATGACCAACAAAACGATTTGGCTCAAAAAGCCATCGCTGAACGTTTTTTATCAAGAGCGCGTGATTCAGATATCTATGCTCATCTAGGTGGAATGGACTTTGCTTCCCTCACGATTGAAACAAGCGAAGAACACGTACAAATACTCGTTGAAAAACTTAAAAATGAACTCGCTGAGCCCATCAATTTGGCCGACGGGACTTCCATAAAGCTCAACGCTAAYATYGGMATTTCAGAATTCCCTAAAGAYGGAACTACTTATCAAGAACTCTTAAATATTGCCAAGCAATAGGCCATTTAACCACCAAGGAATATTTCCTATGATACGTTTAATTTTCGTTTTACTGAGTCTTTTTGCTCTCTCATCTCATGCCGCTACACAGCAAACACTGCCACCCAAAGCCGAAACAATCATTAATGCCGAGAATGTAAGTCAATACTCTGCCTTTCTCGATGCACCGATGGTCAAGCTGATTAAAAATAATAGTGTCTCTATTTTAGTAGGGGAGCACTTTGATATCCCTCAAAATAAGGTCTTTTTAGAACAAACGGAAAAATATAAAGGCACGGCCAATATTAACGCCTCTACTGGTCAGCTTTTAAACTATAAAGAAGGTCTTCCTTTTTCAGAAGAACCATCCATCGACGACCCACTAGCAGGTTTAAAAATAGCCTGGAATATGCGTTACGCGTATGGAGGTGACACCTCCATTGTCGACCCATTTATTTGGGATTACAAAGACATGAAGTCAGGAAAAATAGAACGTACGCTTAGATTTGTCGGTAAGACACTACGCTATAAACACCGAACCACACTTTCGCCTACACCCAACTTACCCAGAAACCCAGCCGCAATATTTAATGGTATTTACCTATTAGCTAAAGAGCCTTTCGACATTAAAAACACACAACTCCTTGTACACCGCCTTGAAGATGATAGTGCACGCGAGCGTTCATGGTTATACCTTTCTGTTCAACGCCGAGTAAGGCGATTACCCGCAGGCCAAACTACGGACGCATTTCTAGGCAGCGACATTATGATTGAGGATTTCTTAGGATATAACGGACGCATTAAAGACATGACGTGGCGTTATTTAGGCACAAAAGATGTCCTCACGCCCTTTTTTAGATACGATCAAATTCAACACGATGAAGCCGCTGACAATGGAAAATACCGTTTCGGTGAATTTCATGGGCAAGGAAGTTGTTTCCCAAACGTGCCTTGGCAACTCCGTAAAACTTATTTATTAGAGGCCGTGCCCACGCTAGCTGAGCACCCTATTTCTAAACGTATTTTCTATATTGATGCACAAACCCATATTCCTGTTGCTGCACGTAATTATGATCGCAACAATAAAATATGGCGAGTTTCGGTAGCAGCCTTTGCCCACCCCGAGTATCACTTAGAAGAAAACAAAGGATCTGGAGTAGCCATTCCAGCGCTGATTTCAATGATTGATGTTCAAGCCAATCATTGCACTACGTTAAAAATGAAAACCATCATCAATTCTAAACGCGTTAGACAAAAAGATTTTACCGTTCAAGCTCTTCGTTCTAAAGGAAAATAAATAACCGACCCATAAAAAAAGGCGCCTCAAGCGCCTGATTTTGGTTATCTACGTCCTTGCAGCCCTATTAGCTTTTTCCAGCAGCTGCCAATGTGTCATTAAATAATGCTGATGGCCGCATAATAGCTTTAATTTTTTCAGGGTCGGCCATAAAGTAGCCGCCAATATCAACGTTGTGCCACTGGTCAGTTGTTAGGTCATCAACTATCGTTGCTTCATTGTCTGACAGTGCTTTCGCCAAGGGCGCAAAGTAAGCCTTTAATTCAGCATTATCATTTTGCTCAGCTAACGCTTGAGCCCAATACAAAGCAATATAGAAATGACTGCCGCGATTATCTAACTCCCCTGTTTTGCGAGACGGTGACTTGCCATTATCTAACAACATCGCTGTTGCCTGATCTAACGTTTTTGCCAGAATACCCGCTTTAACATTAGACTCTACATCTGCCGTATGTTCTAACGAAGCGCAAATCGCCAAAAATTCTCCAAGCGAATCCCAACGAAGGTGATTTTCTTCCAGTAATTGTTTAACGTGCTTTGGAGCCGAGCCACCTGCGCCAGTTTCAAACAAGCCACCGCCCGCCATTAACGGCACAATTGAAAGCATCTTTGCACTGGTACCCAATTCTAGAATAGGAAATAAATCCGTTAAATAATCACGCAAAATATTACCCGTAACAGAGATGGTATCGCCGCCACGTAAAATACGTTCCAAGGTAAAGCGCATCGCTCTGGTTTGCGACATAATTTGAATATCAAGCCCCTTCGTATCATGGTCTTGAAGATAAGTTTCAACTTTCTTAATCAACTCGCTTTCATGTGGGCGATAGTCATCTAACCAAAAAACGGCCGGTGTATTAGATAAGCGCGCACGTTTAACTGCCAGCTTCACCCAATCTTGAATAGGGCCATCTTTAACTTGGCACATACGCCAGATATCACCTTCTTCAACATCCATTTCAAGCAGGGCATTACCGTTTTCATCCACAATCCTTGTTGTGCCATCCGCCACCATTTCAAAGGTTTTATCATGCGAACCATATTCTTCTGCTTTTTTCGCCATTAGCCCAACATTAGGTACTGTTCCCATTGTTGAAGGGTCAAAGGCACCATGAGTTTTACAGAAATTAATAATTTCTTGGTAAATTCTTGCGAATGTGCTTTCTGGCATAACCGCTTTAGTGTCTTTTAACTTGCCGTCTGGGCCCCACATTTTGCCACCTGCACGAATCATCGCAGGCATTGAAGCATCAACAATCACTTCGTTCGGCGTGTGGAAATTTGAAATACCTTTAGCAGAATCCACCATCGCTAATTCCGGACGGTTTTCATAACAGGCATGCATATCCGCTAAAATTTCTTCTCTTATAGATTCAGGTAAATCCTTGATATGGCCATAAACACTACTTATGCCATCATTTGGATTAACGCCTAACTTGTCAAATAGCTTGCCGTGCTTTTCAAATAAATCTTTGTAGTAAATTTTAACTGCGTGTCCAAAAACAATCGGATGCGAGACTTTCATCATCGTGGCTTTAACGTGGAAAGAGAACATCACGCCGGTCTCTTTTGCATCGTCCATTTCGCTTTCAAGGTATTCGCACAGGGCCTTCTTACTCATAGCCATGCTATCTATTATCTCGCCTTTTAACAGCGGCGTATTTTCTTTAAGAACCGTCACGTCTCCATTTTTAGCAACGAATTCAATGGTGACATTACATGCTTTATCTAGCGTTAGACTTTTTTCGTTATGGTAAAAATCACCCGAATGCATATGCGAAACGTGTGTTCTTGACGCCTGGCTCCACTTCCCCATTGAATGAGGGTTTTTACGCGCATAATCTTTAACCGCTTTTGGTGCTCGACGATCTGAATTACCCTCACGTAATACTGGATTGACAGCGCTACCTAATGCTTTCCCATAGCGTGCAGCAATATCTTTTTGTTCGTCAGTTTGTGGGGCATCAGGAAAATTTGGCAAGTTAAAGCCTTTCGTTTGTAATTCCGCAATCGCATCTTTTAGCTGCGGAATTGAGGCGCTAATATTAGGTAATTTAATAATATTAGCGTGCGGGTCTTGAGTTAACTTTCCTAGTTCAGATAAAACGTCTTCCCGCTTTTGATCCTCAGGCAATAAGTCCGAGAAAACAGCTAATATGCGACTGGACAGCGAAATATCCGCCAGCTCTATATCTATATCAGCAGCTGCTGTAAATGCTTTAACAATAGGAAGGAGAGAATTTGTTGCTAATAACGGCGCTTCGTCCGTTAACGTATAGATGATTTTTGAGCTCATTAAGTATTTCCTAGATGACAGTCCGTTAAGAATTTACACGTAAGGAGCCAGTATGAAAAAGAGCCTGAATAGGCTTATATTAATACCGAAATACTCGAAAACGCGTTACCTTTTCATATAACAAAATTGTACCGGAATATTAAAATTTCGGTAAAAAAAGCATAACTAAATTGGCTAATGGAGGCTGAGAGCGGAATCGAACCGCTGTACACGGCTTTGCAGGCCGCTGCATAACCACTCTGCCACTCAGCCAGAGAGGACTTGATACAAAAAAGCCGCGGTGGAATCACGGCCTTATGTCCATGAGGTATGGACTTCATTGAAGCGAAAGTAACATCTTTTCGCTAAATTCAACTGCATACCCAAAGGGCATAAGCTTTATAAAACCGGGAAAACTTCCGGTGTGTCAGCTATATAATTTGGAGCGGGAAACGAGATTCGAACTCGCGACCCCAACCTTGGCAAGGTTGTGCTCTACCACTGAGCTATTCCCGCTTTGAGGCCGTGTATTCTATCTTCCACAGCAAAACTGTCAAGATAGAATGCTGACTATTTCTTAAATTGTGGAAGTGCGAGCCGAATATACTGCCACATTGACCAAAGCGTTAGCACTGCCGCAATATAAATGGCAGCTAAACCCATCAATCGTATTGGCGCTCCGTATAAATCCGCATTAAACATTAAGCAAACAATCGCCAACATTTGAAAGCTGGTTTTACACTTTGCAATCCAAGATACTTTAATTGTTGATCGTTGACCTAGCTCAGCCATCCATTCGCGTAATGCCGCAACAGAGACCTCTCGACCAATTATAATAGCCGCTGGTATAGCAAGG
>JAESRY010000083.1 GCA_016764415.1 Cycloclasticus sp.
TTAAATTCAGCCTTAACCAACAAAATAGCGTGCAGCAACACGCCCTTCCTATCAATAGGATTAAAAATATTGATGAATTGAACTCTGCCTTACAGACTGCCGCTAAAAACAAACAATTCGTCATGCTCGATTTTTATGCCGACTGGTGCGTTTCATGTAAAGAGATGGAAGCATTTACTTTCACAGAACCTGCAGTTCAAAAAGCGCTGAGCAACACCGTTTTATTGCAAGCCGATGTTACTGAAAATAATGATGACGATAGGATTTTACTGAATACTTTCTCCCTTATTGGCCCACCTGCAATTTTGTTTTTTGACCTTAACTCTATTGAGTTAAAACGAAGCAGAGTTGTGGGCTACATGAAGGCTCCGGAATTTTTGAAGAAACTTAAAACACTTAATTAAAAATGAACAAACAACGCCTTGCCGGTTTAACTATCGTTCTAGTCATCGCTATTTTCCTTAGTATTAACAAACCGTCAGTCGATGTCGAAGCAATCAACCCTATTCAACAAGAAGTCACTATTCGGCCTGAGTTTTCTCTACCCGATTTGCAAGGAAAAACTCGTAACATTAATGAGTGGGACGGACGCTATATCGTACTAAATTTTTGGGCCACATGGTGCCCACCCTGCCGTAAAGAAATACCCGAGTTTATCGCCCTACAAAAAGAATACGGCGGATCCAACTTACAATTTATTGGCGTCGCCATTGATGATGAAGTATCGGTTAATCAATACGCATTAGAAATGGGAATAAACTACCCTAACCTCATCGCTGAAATGCAGGGCATTGAACTGGCAAGGCAATACGGCAACCGCATGGGGGCTTTACCTTTTTCCGTCATTATCAGCCCTAACGGCCAAATTATACTGCGCCAAGTTGGACTACTTAATAAAAAAACAATCTTTCGTTCAATCAAGGTGTTAAACAACTAACTCCGCCTAACTTGCTTATATTTGTCTTCATCTTTCACTAAAGTAACTATTTCTATAGACTTTGGCCAAAAGGTTTGGCAAAATCCCAACATTGAATGTGGCAATCAAATTTAACGTTTTTGAGTTAACAATTTATGGCGATTATTTCAGTTATTAACGGTCCTAACTTAAACATGCTGGGCACACGTGAACCAGGCATATATGGCGTTCTGACATTAGCGGATATAGAGCAGTCTTTATCGCAACTTGCTGAAGAGTTAGGGCATGAAATTATTTTTTACCAAAGCAATGCTGAACATGACTTGGTCAACCGCGTGCAACAAAGCAAGCAAGATGGCGTTGCTACTATCTTATTAAACCCTGCTGCCTTTACCCATACGAGCGTTGCTTTACGCGATGCTCTACTGGCAAGCGACACGCCATTTATTGAATTACATCTGTCCAATGTTCACGCACGTGAATCATTTCGCCAACACTCCTATTTTTCAGATATCGCTGAAGGCGTTATCTGCGGCTTCGGGCCCAAAAGTTATGAATTAGCGCTACTTGCAGCCATCGCCTTAATAGAACAACCAAGAGAATAATTATGGATATTAGAAAAGTTAAGAAATTGATCGAGCTTATTGAAGAATCCGGCATTGCGGAAATTGAAATTCACGAAGGTGAAGACTCTGTACGCATTAACCGCTACTCATCTGCACAAACTGTTGCTGTTTCTCCTACCCCTATAGCAGCACCCGCCCCTGCAGCAGCAATCCCAGAGTCACAACAAGCAACTAGCGTTGAAGAACTATCTGGACATGTAGTCACCTCGCCGATGGTCGGCACGTTTTATGATGCACCATCACCTGAGTCAGGTCCATTCGTAACCATTGGGCAAAGTGTCCAAAAAGGCGACACATTGTGCATTATTGAAGCGATGAAAATTCTTAACCAAATTGAAGCTGACGCCAGTGGTGTTATCAAATCAATTCTTGTGGAGAGTGGGCACCCTGTTGAGTTTGATCAACCTTTATTCATTATTGAATAATCGCCCCTACCTTTTAACTCATCGACGAGAGAAATATGTTCGATAAAATATTAATTGCTAACCGCGGCGAAATTGCTTTGCGTATTTTACGCGCTTGCCGCGAATTAGGTATCCAAACGGTAGCCGTATACTCTTCAGCTGACCGCGATTTAAAACACGTACGACTAGCGGACGAATCTGTTTGCATTGGCGGCCCTGCATCAGCAGACAGCTACTTAAATGTACCCGCCATCATCAGCGCTGCTGAAATCACAGACGCAGAGGCTATCCACCCGGGTTACGGCTTTTTATCTGAAAACGCTGACTTTGCAGAACGCGTAGAAAAAAGCGGCTTCACTTTTATTGGCCCCCGCTCAGAAACAATTCGCCTAATGGGCGACAAAGTGTCCGCCATTGAGGCAATGCTTAAAGCCGGCGTTCCTTGCGTTCCAGGTTCCGACGGACCTTTAGATGACAATCCTGAGCGTAATATCAAACTAGCGCGCAATATTGGCTACCCCATTATCATTAAAGCGGCTGGCGGCGGTGGCGGTCGTGGCATGCGCGTTGTACATACCGAGGCAGCTCTGTTAAACGCCGTTGCGCTAACCAAAACTGAAGCTAACAGCTTCTTTGGCAACGATATGGTGTACATGGAGAAATTCCTCGAAACGCCGCGTCATATTGAATTCCAAGTCCTTGCTGATAAACATGGAAACGCCATTCATTTAGGTGAACGTGATTGCTCAACTCAGCGTAAACACCAAAAGGTAATTGAAGAAGCCCCAGCCATTGGCATTACTGAAGAAGTCCGCCAAGAAATCGGTCTTCGTTGCGCCAAAGCCTGTGCTGATATTGGCTATTACGGTGCTGGAACATTCGAATTCTTATATGAAAACGGTGAGTTCTACTTCATAGAAATGAACACACGTGTCCAGGTTGAACACCCTATTACCGAATTGATTACAGGCGTTGATATTGTTGCTGAACAACTTAAAATTGCTGCCGGTGAACCACTTAGCTACACGCAGGATGATATAAAAATTACTGGCCACGCCATAGAGTGCCGTTTGAATGCCGAACATTCTGAAACGTTCATGCCTTCACCAGGAAAAATCACACAATTACATATTCCCGGTGGCCCAGGCATTCGGTTTGATAGCCATATATATAATGGTTACACCGTTCCCCAGTATTATGACTCGATGATTGGCAAGCTCATTACGTTTGGTAACTCTCGCGAATCTGCATTAGCACGCACTAAAACAGCACTCAACGAAACCGTTATTGAAGGCATTCATACCAACATTCCCTTGTTACGTAATATCGTTGTCGACAAAGATTTTTCTTCAGGCATCTACAATATTCACTACCTAGAAAAAAAACTTGGACTTTAACCCAAATGGCATGGCAACAACTCATCATTGCAACCAGCAAAGAGCTAGCGCCAACAGTTGAATCACTACTAGAAAACTTAGGTTCGCTGTCCGTTACAATGACGGACGGTGCCGACCAACCCATTTACGAACCTCCCTTAGAAACCACACCACTGTGGCGACAAGTACACGTTACCGGGTTATTTAACGAGCAACACGACTTGAATAATGCTGAACGATACCTTGCGCAGCATCTCGACGGTTCTGAGCATTGGGAACTAACGCTTGAGAAACTAGAAGACCAGGTATGGGAACGCGTTTGGTTAGATAATTTCAAACCCATTAAATTTGGCAAAAACTTTTGGGTTTGCTCAACCGAGCATGAAGTTAACGAACCCGATGCGGTTATCTTAACCCTAGACCCTGGCCTTGCTTTTGGTACAGGGACGCATCCAACCACCGCGCTATGTCTTGAGTGGTTAGCTGTTAACTCTCATCAATATAAGAATATTGTCGACTTTGGTTGCGGCTCTGGAATACTCGCTATTGCCGCACTAATACTCGGCGCTGAATCGGCCGTCGGCATAGACATTGATCCGCAAGCATTAAGCGCCACTGTCGATAACGCAAAACAAAATAATGTGCTCGATAAAATAAGCGTTCACGACGCTACTAACTACCCGCAAGACGCCCAAGACGTTGTTATTGCAAACATACTGGCTGAACCACTGGTCACACTGTCTGCTGACATTACAGCATTGGTTAAACCCGGCAGGCATCTATTGTTATCTGGTATTTTGCAACAACAAGTAGAACAAGTAATGAATGCCTATCAAGATGTATTCATTTTCGACCCACCTGTTATTAAGGACGAGTGGGCTTGCCTTCACGCCGTTAAACATAGCTAAGCCATGCAATACGCGCTGTGCCCTTTTTGTCTAAGCACTTTACAATTTACTTCCGAACAGTTAGCCGTAAAAGACGGCTTAATTCGATGCGGGCACTGCAACGATATCTTCAATGCGCACAAAAACAAATACACACCACCCGAAAAGACAACATCCTCAAATCTAATAATCGAACCATTAAGTCAATCTTTAAGTACAAAGTCGCTACCTGAAGTAACGCTCGATGAAGAACAACTTCCGCCTGTTTCTGCTCTCTGGGAAACAGAGCAAAAAACACCGAAGAAAACTCTGCCCTATGGATTAATATCATCCTTACTGGTGATTATATTCGCCATTCAATTCACCTTAAACCAACCGGAGTTCTTCACCCAAAACATATCTTTACAGCCAGCCTTTAAAAGACTAAACAGCGCTTTTGGTATGCAGATTCCTCATTATAAGAACCTCAGTGATTTCCATATAATAGAGCGCCAACTAACTCAACACTCTCAGATTGATGATCTGTTAACTCTACAGCTCACGATAAAAAACACCGCTTTGGCTGAACAGGCCTACCCAAGTATTCGCGTTAAACTCACCTCGTCATCTGATGAAAAAGTCGCTCAAGGTGTATTTACTAAAGGTGACTACCTAGATTCCAATGAGCTAAATGATTTTTTTGCACCTAACGGGTTAAGGCAAATAGAATTAACGTTTAAACGACCCAGCAAAACGCCTGCCGGCTTTGAAATTTCTTTCCATTACTAGGTTCTCCCCGCACGTAGGAAATACACAGTTAATATTGACTGATTAACACTCAGCAGTAACACTAGCCGTATGGAACTTCTAAAATCCGTGAAAATCGGTCCTTATACGCTACGTAATAACTTAATACTCTCGCCAATGGCGGGCATTACAGATCGCCCTTTCAGGCAAATTTGCCGTCAATTGGGCGCAGGGTTAGCTGTGTCAGAAATGACTGCATCTAATCCCGCATTAAGAACACATAGGCGTACCTTATTAAAACTCGATCACCGCGGTGAAGATGAACCCCGCTCTGTACAAATTGTTGGTACAGACCCAGTACAAATGGCAGAAGCAGCCCAATTTAATGCTAAAAATGGCGCCCAAATTATAGACATCAACATGGGTTGCCCTGCAAAAAAAGTTTGTAACGTGGCAGCCGGCTCCGCTTTATTACGTGATGAGCCGCTAGTTAAGCGCATCTTGGAAGCCGTCGTAAACTCTGTTGATATACCCATTACTTTAAAAATAAGAACTGGCTGGGACCCGCAAAGTAAAAACGCGATAACCATAGCGCAAATTGCAGAACAAGCTGGCATACAAGCATTGGCTATACACGGCCGTACACGCGAGTGTAAATATAATGGCAGCGCCGAATACAGCACCATCAAACACGTTAAGAGTGCCATTCAAATTCCAGTCTTTGCAAACGGTGACATTAGCAGCGCAACAAAAGCGCAGCAGGTTCTTGAACTTACTGCCGCAGATGGCTTGTTAATCGGCAGGGGCGCTCAAGGAAACCCGTGGATTTTCAGAGAAATTGAGCATTATTTACGCACTCATGAACTCTTAAACCCACCTTCAATCAGCGAGATAAGAAGCATCATTACCCAACACATTACCCAGTTACATGAATTTTATGGTGATAATATGGGTGTAAAGATTGCCAGGAAGCACATTGCTTGGTATTTTAAACACCTTGACGAGACCCTTTTACCACTCGTTAAACAAAGCTTTTCGATACAGGACCCTAAATTACAACTGGAGTTTATGAACACTATTTTTGATGCTTATATGAATAATAAAAACCTAGCTGCATGAATCAAGACAAGCCTAAAAAGCCACTCTGCCAACAAGTGGCGCTGGCATTAGAAAGCTACTTCGCCCAGCTGGATGGCCAAGAAGTCGTCGGTTTGCATGCCTTAGTGATTAGCGAGGTAGAAAAACCTCTACTTGAAGCCGTCCTCAATCACACTAAATCAAACCAGTCTCAGGCTGCAAAAATGCTTGGATTAAGCCGTGGCACATTAAGAAAAAAACTCGCTACCTATAAACTCGATATTTAACTTAAACGGCAACTGCATCAGCTTTTAAAAAGCTCAGCATAAGACCTCGTTTTTCGATAAAATACCCTGCTTCCAAATAGGTCTTTAAACAGCCCTCATAACCATACGAACAGGTCACTTAAATGAGCAACAAAATCACACGCGCCTTAGTTAGCGTTTCTGACAAAACAAATATTATTGAATTTTGCCAACAACTAACTGAACTGGACGTTGAAATAATTTCAACCGGTGGGACAGCGAAGTTACTTCAAGAAAACTCAATTCCCGTTATTGAAATAAGTGATTACACCGGTTTCCCAGAGATGATGGATGGTCGCGTTAAAACACTGCACCCTAAAGTACATGGTGGGATTTTAGGTCGCCGTGATATTGACCAAGACGTGATGAAAAATAATGACATTAAACCTATCGACTTGGTTGTTGTTAATTTATACCCATTCCAACAAACTGTAGCTAACCCTGACTGTGACTTAGCGACAGCGATTGAAAACATCGACATTGGCGGGCCAACGATGATTAGAGCGGCTGCGAAGAACCATAAAGATGTAACTATTATCGTCGACCCAACAGATTACCAAGTGACCATTGATTCAATTAAAGCGAGTGGCGGCGTTGATGATGCGACCCGCTTTAACCTTGCCGTTAAAACATTCGAACACACCGCACAATATGACGGTGCTATCGCAAATTACCTTGGCGCTATTGATAATACGGGTGCTAAAACTGATTTTTCTCGCACTATCAACCTTCAGTTTAAACAAAAACAAATCATGCGTTACGGCGAAAACCCACATCAAAAGGCTGCTTTTTTCACAGAAGAGTTAACCCAACCCGGCACCATTTCTTCTTCCACGCAACTGCAAGGAAAAGAACTCTCTTACAACAATATTGTAGACACTGATGCAGCCTTGGAGTGCGTTAAGCAGTTCAACGAGGCACCTGCCTGCGTTATTGTAAAACACGCAAACCCCTGCGGCGTAGCACTTGGAAGCGATATTTTAGAGGCCTATAACCTTGCTTATAAAACGGATCCAGAGTCAGCGTTCGGTGGCATTATTGCTTTTAACCGCCCCTTGGACCTTGCTACCGCACAAGCGATTACGGAACGTCAGTTTGTAGAAGTCATTATCGCACCGGGAATTAACGCAGATGCATTGGCTGTTGTGGCCAGTAAGAAAAACCTTCGCCTATTAGATTGCGGAAACTGGTCTAACGAAGTCAGCCCAAGAAATGATTACAAACGCGTTAACGGCGGTCTACTGGTTCAGTCTGTAGACAATGAACTGCATAATGAATTAACCGTTGTAACTAAACGGCAACCAACTGAACAAGAGATGCGCGATTTACTCTTCACTTGGCGAGTCGCCAAATTTGTGAAATCTAATGCCATTATTTACGGTAAAAACAATATGACAGTAGGTGTTGGTGCGGGCCAAATGAGTCGCATTAATTCTGCACGAATAGCCGGTATTAAAGCTGAACACGCAGGTCTTGAAGTAACGGGTTCTGTGATGGCGTCAGATGCCTTCTTCCCCTTCAGAGACGGCCTAGATAATGCCGCTAAAGTAGGTATTCGCGCGGTTATTCAGCCCGGCGGTTCAATGCGTGACGAAGAAGTCATTCAAGCGGCTAATGAACATGACATGGCCATGGTCTTTACTGGCATGCGTCATTTTAGACACTAAGACAGGAATCAATCATGAAAGTACTTATCATTGGTGGAGGCGGCCGAGAGCACGCTCTTGCATGGAAAGCTAAACAATCAGCACAGGTTGATATTGTTTACGTTGCACCCGGTAATGCGGGTACAGAACAAGAACCTGGCATTGAAAATGTAAATATTGGCGCTGAAGATATTGATAGTCTATTGGCTTTTGCTAAAAAGAAAAACATTGAGCTAACTATCGTTGGACCAGAGGTTCCATTAGTTGCAGGTATTGTTGATCAATTTTCTGCCGACGGCTTACGCTGTTTTGGCCCGTCAAAACTAGCTGCTCAGCTGGAAGGCTCAAAAACTTACTGTAAAGACTTTTTAGCACGCCACAACATCCCTACTGCGCAGTACCAAAGCTTTACCGACATTAAACCCGCCTGCGAATACATTCAAAAAATGGGCGCGCCTATTGTAGTCAAAGCTGATGGTTTAGCCGCGGGTAAAGGCGTCATTCTTGCCCAGACCGAACAAGAAGCGATGGACGCTGTGAATGATATGCTCGCTGGCAACGCCTTTGGCGAAGCAGGCCACCGTGTTGTTATTGAAGAATTTTTAGTCGGCGAAGAAGCCAGTTTTATCGTTATAGCTAATCATAAACAAGCCTTACCAATGGCCTCTTCTCAAGACCATAAAGCACGTGATAACGGCGACTTAGGACCAAACACTGGCGGCATGGGTGCATACTCGCCTGCACCTGTAGTGACGCCGGAGATGCATCAAACCATTATGAATACCATCATCCAACCTACTCTGGACGGCATGATAAAAGACGGCATTCCTTACACGGGCTTTCTATACGCAGGCGTGATGATTGATGCGCAAGGCACACCCAAGGTACTTGAGTACAATTGCCGCTTTGGTGATCCGGAAACGCAGCCGATTATGATGCGTTTAAATAGCGACTTGATTGATCTGTGTAATGCAGCTTTGGATAACAAGCTTGATTTAATAAGCGCTGAATGGGACCCGCGCACCTCTATTGGCGTGGTGCTGGCGGCTGGCGGCTACCCGTTTGATTACAATAAAGGTGATGTCATTACTGGCATCCCCAATGAAACCAACGATTCTAAAACATTTCATGCGGGCACAAGCATGCAAGATGGAAATGTAACGACTAACGGCGGACGTGTACTGTGTGCTTGCGCTTTAGGTGATAGCGTACAAGATGCACAAATTAAAGCGTATGAAACTGTTGGGTCCATCGAATGGGACAATGTCTATTACCGCACTGATATTGGTTATCGCGCTATTAAGCGAGAACTCGATAGATAAAAGCCATCTCAATAAGCAAAAAAAGAGCTTCAAATGAAGCTCTTTTTTTTGTTCTAGTCACTAGAGTTTAACGTTTCATCGAATCGAAGAACTCAGCATTAGTTTTTGTTTTCTTAAAGCGTTCTAATAAAAACTCAATCGCACCCATCTCATCCATTGGATTAAGAATTTTACGAAGAATCCATGTTTTCTGAAGAATATCCGCATCGACAATATACTCCTCACGACGTGTACCTGAACGATTCACGTTAATCGCGGGGTAAATACGTTTCTCAGCAATTTTTCGCTCGAGGTGAAGCTCCATATTACCGGTGCCCTTAAATTCTTCGTAAATCACGTCATCCATACGCGAACCCGTTTCAACAAGTGCTGTTGCAATAATAGTTAAGCTACCACCCTCTTCAATGTTACGCGCTGCACCGAAGAAACGCTTAGGGCGTTCAAGCGCATTCGCATCCACACCACCGGTTAAAATCTTACCGGATGACGGCGCAACCGTATTATAGGCACGACCCAAACGGGTAATAGAGTCCAATAAAATGATCACATCTTGCTTGTGTTCAACCATTCTCTTGGCTTTTTCAATCACCATTTCAGCCACTTGCACATGGCGTGACGCCGGTTCATCAAACGTACTTGAAACCACCTCACCTTTAACTGTACGTGACATCTCTGTCACTTCTTCAGGACGCTCATCAATCAATAAAACGATCAAATGGCTTTCTGGGTTATTTTCCGCCAGGGAATGCGCTAAATTCTGCAAAATCATTGTTTTACCGGCTTTAGGTGGCGAAACGATCAACCCACGTTGGCCCTTACCAATAGGCGAAACCATGTCGATAACACGAGATGTTAAATCTTCTGTGGTGCCATTTCCCAATTCAAGAAATAAGCGCTCGTTTGGGAAAAGCGGTGTTAAATCTTTAAACGCAATTTTATTCTTTGCGTGTTCTGGTTTTTCATAATTGAGCAGGTCAACCTTTAGCAAAGCAAAATAGC
>JAESRY010000084.1 GCA_016764415.1 Cycloclasticus sp.
TTCAAGGGGGGAGTACCTTAACTCAGCAATTGATTAAGAATTTTTACCTGACGTCTGAACGAAGTTTATGGCGAAAAGTAAAAGAAGCGATGATGGCGCTTATTATTGAAGCTCGTTATGAGAAAGATGAAATTCTAGAGGCATACATTAACGAAGTTTTTCTAGGTCAGGACCGCGAACGCTCAATTAATGGTTTTGGAATGGCGAGTGTTTTTTACTTTAATAAGCCATTGTCTGAGTTAAAACCGCATCAAACTGCCTTACTTGTTGGTTTAGTAAAAGGCGCATCATATTACGACCCAAGAAGGCATCCGCAGCGTGCTATTAAGCGTCGTAACTTAGTTTTAACTGAAATGGTTCGATTGGGGTTTCTTCCAGAACAACAGAAAAAAATAGCGCAGCGGTATGGTGTGGATATTTCACCTTTCAAGCAGATAAAAAGTTCAAGGTTTCCGGCTTTTTTAGACTTGGTTAAGCGCCAACTCAGTCGAGACTATAAAGACGAAGATCTTCGGTCAGAAGGGCTTAATATCTTTTCAACACTTGATTACCGCATTCAAACGACAGTTGAAAAAATATTTAAACGTAAAGTTGAGCAGTTAAATAACCAATACGGTATTGAAAAAGGCAAATTGCAAGGTGCTTTAGTTATTACTCGACGTGAGGGCGGTGAGCTTGTTGCTGTGGTGGGAGATAGGAACCCTACGTTCAATGGGTTTAACCGAGCGCTAGATGCGATCAGGCCGATTGGTTCATTGGTTAAACCGGCGGTTTATTTAACCGCTTTATCGCAACCATCTAAATACACATTAACCACGTTAATTGACGATACGAATATCACTCTTAAACAACGCTCAGGTGAGCTATGGACACCAAAAAACTACGACAAGGTTGAGCATGGTGCTGTGCCTTTGCATGAAGCGTTATCACATTCATACAACCTTGCTACAGTGAGACTCGGCATGGATCTTAAAGTGTCAAACGTAAAGCATACTCTTGAAAACTTAGGTATTTCGCGCCCGCTAAAACCTTATCCATCGCTCTTATTGGGTGCCACTGCGTTATCGCCGCTTGAAGTCACGCAAATGTATCAGACGCTGGCAGGTGATGGTTTCTTCACACACTTGCGATCTATTCAATCGGTTACAGGCAGTGACCATTCAGCTCTACAACGTTACCCATTAAGTGTGCGTCAGGTTGCAGACCCTGCGGCAGTTTACCTAGTTAATACGGCGTTACAAGAGGTGATGCGGGAAGGTACGGGCCGTTCTGCTTATCGATACATGTCACAAGACTATAAACTAGCGGGTAAAACCGGCACTACAGATGAGTTAAGAGACAGTTGGTTTGCTGGGTTCAGCGGAGATTATGTGGCGGTTGTATGGTTAGGTTTGGATAATAACAAGCCATCAAAATTGACGGGTGCTAGTGGCGCGTTGCAGGTTTGGTCGGAGGTGATGCGGGCTATTTCAAAAGAAGGGCTGCAACTAACAAAGCCTGATGATGTGGAATATACCTGGGTTGATAAAATGGGTTTCCGCGCCAATGAATTCTGTACAGATGCTGTACAATATCCGTACATAAAAGGTTCGCAGCCCGTTGATTTTTCACCTTGTGTAGGATCGGTTGGCAGAACGATAAAACGTGCAGGGGATTGGTTCGAGCAGCTAATAGGTATCGAATAAAAAATTCATGAAATTAATATATTTAATCGTTATTGTGTTTGGTTTATCTGCGTGTGCAGATTTGTCTATGTACAACCAAGTGCCTGCGCCGATTGGCGGCACGGCCGCAACGGAAGGTTACCCATCGCAACAATCGGCTAAAACATATGCCATTGATGAGCAATCCAGAGAAGAAACGATGTATTACGGCGATAATGCACCGATTAATAACTCGCCGACTTCAAATAATCCAGCAGTAATCGCCTTGCTAGACASTGCTTATCAACAGAGTTCAAATGGGCAGCTAGATATTGCAGCATCTAAGTTAGAGCGGGCGGTAAGAATTGCGCCACGAGATCCACAAGTTTGGCAGGCATTAGCAAAAGTTCGTTACCAGCAAAGAAAATACGCGTTGGCAATTAGTTTGGCTAAAAAATCCAATGTTTTGTCAGAAGCAGATAAGAGCTTACAACGAGATAATTGGCTATTGATGGCGTCGTGTTATGAAGGGCTAGGTAATACAAGTTCAGCGCAACAAGCGCGGGCTAAGGCGAATAGGCTGTATTAATATGGGTTCACCAACTAGTGTTTATTCTGTTGATAAATTAATTGAGCAAGCTAGGCAGTTGGCGTCAGATTTCAAGAAAATGACGGGGAAACCCTTGCCTGGTGTTAGCAATGAAATAGCAGAGCACGATGCCAGCAAATATTTAGGCCTTGAATTATGCGAAGATCGTACGGCCGGTTTCGATGCGAAACGCACGTCCAATGTGGGGCCAAAAAATGTACAAATTAAGGCAAGAACAATTTTTAATGATAACTACCGTGGGCAACGATTGGGCCAGTTGAAACTGGATAAATCATGGGATTCGGTAGTGTTGGTATTGATGGACGAAAGCTACCAAGCATTTGAAATATTCGAAGCGACCCGCGATGACATTTTTGATAACCTTAATGACAATACAAGTCGGATGAAACGGGGTGCTATGTCGGTTGCTAAGTTCCGAAATATTGCCACCCTTGTATGGACGAAAGAGGACGGTTTGGACTCTTCAGCCTGGCTTGAATAAGCCGAAACATCATTTAAGCGGATACTCTTTTGCACGATCTTGATTCAATATTTGGCTCCGAAGGAGAGCTGGTTAACCATATTAGTGGTTTTCAAGCGCGTGAGGGGCAGTTGTCGATGGCGAGAGCTGTTGAGCGCGCGATAGAGCAGCGAACCCACCTTGTAGCTGAAGCTGGGACAGGTACGGGTAAAACCTTCGCGTACCTTGTGCCAGCCATYTTGTCAGGTAAGAAAACCATCGTATCGACGGGAACGCGTAATCTTCAAGATCARATTTTTGAAAAAGATTTCCCACTCGNTAGAGACGCCTTAAATGTGCCGGTACAAGCAGCAGTACTTAAAGGTCGGTCAAATTATTTGTGCTTATATCGGTTAAATGAAGCGCAAATACAAACATCGGGCTTTGACAAGCAATCTGATGCAGAACTGAGGGAAATTGAACGCTGGTCAGATCAAACAACGGACGGTGATATTGCAGAAGTTACGTCCGTCGCTGAAGATTCTTTTATATGGCAGCAAGTTACCTCTACGGCGGAGAATTGTTTAGGCCAAGAATGTCCGATGGTGTCGGAGTGTTTTCCGCTACAAGCTAGAAAGAAAGCTCAGGAAGTTGATGTGTTGATTGTTAATCACCATTTGCTGTGTGCTGACTGGTCGTTGAAAGATGACGGCTTTGGGCAATTATTGCCGGATGCCGAATTAATTATCATCGATGAGGCTCATCAACTTATTGATACGGCGTCACGGTTTTTAGGGCTATCAGTTAGCGCGCGACAAATCATGTCATTATTGAGTGATGTTAGCGCAGAGCAGTTGAAACTTGGGTCAGATATGCCGGAGCTCGTCGATTTAACGCACGTGATTAATGGAGATATACGCGAAATGCGTAAATTATTGCCTGAGCAATCAATTAAAGGCTCTTGGGATGAGTTGGGCGAACAAAAAGACTTCTTTTATGCCTTAACGTCATTAACTCAGCGCCTTGAACAATTGTTTTCTGTTCTTACCGATGTTGCTGTTAGGTCGAAAGGTTTAGAAGCGTGCTGGAAACGCTGTGAAGATATTTTGTTGGGTTTAAAGTCATTCTCATCAAGCGATCAGCACGACTGGATTCAATGGTTTGAAACGTTTCATCGTACCTTTACGTTTCATCGAACACCGTTAGATATTTCCAGTGCCTTCGCCAGTTTTGCATTTGCCAGCGAGGCGAGTTGGGTATTTACATCGGCGACTTTGTCAGTGAATAATAAATTTGATTTTTTTACCAATCGATTAGGTTTGGAAAACGCTGAAAAAGGCATGTGGGAAAGCCCGTTTGATTTTGTGCATCAATCCTTGATGTATGTGCCGACAGGAATGCCTGAGCCGAGAGACCGCGACTACACAGCAACCATGGTGGATAAGATCATACCGGTACTGGAGGCGAGTGAAGGCCGTGCATTCATACTGTTTACCAGCCATAAGGCATTGCAAGAAGCATCGAATATTTTGTTGGCGGAAACAAGCTTTAACTTACTGGTTCAAGGCGATTTACCAAAACAACAAATGCTAGACCAGTTTAGGCGCACCGATAGGGCAGTTCTGCTCGGTACTGCTAGTTTTTGGGAAGGTGTTGATGTGCGCGGTGAAGCGCTTTCATGTGTGATTATTGATAAATTACCGTTCGCATCTCCTGGGGATCCGGTAACAAAAGCACGCTTAGAGTACATGACAGCGAATGGGCAATCACCATTTTCTGAATTTCAATTACCGTCTGCCGCGTTAACGCTTAAACAAGGTGTCGGGCGGTTAATACGTGATGTAGAAGATAAGGGTGTGCTGGTATTATGTGACCCTCGTTTGTCCAGTAAGGGTTATGGCAAAGTGTTCATAAAGTCTTTACCCGCGATGCCCATCACGCAAGAGATTAGCGACGTAGAACGTTTTTTTCGTCGCATCGAATCGGCTAAAAATAAGATAAAGAAATCAGCATGAAAATCTTAGCGATTGAAACGGCAACAGAAGCCTGTTCAGCTGCATTACTAATTGACGGTAATATGATTGAAAGATATCAAGTTGCACCGCGAGAACACGGTAATTTAATTCTATCTATGGTGGATGAATTGCTGCTTGAAGCAGGCATTACATTGCAGCAAATGGATGCTTTAGCCTTTGGTCGTGGGCCTGGTTCATTTACGGGCGTGAGAATGGCGACAGGCGTTATTCAGGGCTTGGCCTTTGCAACTGATTTGCTTGTTGCGCCTATTTCTACTTTGCAAGCATTAGCGCAACAGGCAGTTAGCGAAAATGAAGGGAAGACCGTCTATGCAGGGCTTGATGCTCGCATGTCTGAAGTATATTGGTGTGAATACTTAGTAACGAATGGTGCGTTAAGCGCGGTGTCTAACGAGCTTGTTATACCGCCTGCCGATATTAAAGTAGAGCAGGGTAAAGATGCTGTCGGCATTGGGCACGGTTGGGATACTTATCGAGATGAGTTAAGCGGTGTGGTTAAAGCAAAATCCCTTTCATTACACCCAACTGCATTACCCAGAGCGCGGGAGATAGCCTTTTTGGCAGTGGATAAAGTAAATACTGGGCAACTTGTTAGTGCAGAAAATGCATTGCCGGTCTATTTGCGCGATAATGTCGCTAAGAAAAAAGCACAGCAAAAGAAATGAGTCAATACCTTACTATTCACCCGCAAAACCCTCAGCAACGGTTAATAAAACAAGCAGCCGACATTGTTAGACGAGGTGGAGTGATTGCATACCCTACCGACTCGTCTTATGCGTTAGCGTGCCATTTAGGGGATAAACAAGCGCTAGAACGTATCCGCCAAATTCGAAGGATTGACGACAAACACAACTTCACGCTTATGTGTCGAGACTTAACTGATATCGCAACGTACGCCCAAGTTAATAACGATACCTATCGCTTATTAAAATCGCTCACACCAGGCGCATTTACATTTGTATTAAAAGCGACCAAAGAAGTGCCAAGACGTCTTCAACACCCGAAACGCAAAACGGTGGGTATTCGTGTGCCTGATAATTTGGTGGCTCAAAAAATTCTGGAAGAATTGGGCGAGCCGATGTTAACCAGCACGTTAATTTTGCCTGATGATTCTGAAGCCATAGCTGACCCGTACGATATCCAAGCTCGTTTAGAGCGCGTATTGGATTTGGTAGTCGATGTGGGCGTTATACCGTATCAACCAACAACGATGATTGTTTGGGATAATGATTTTCCTGAAGTGGTTAGAGAAGGAAAGGGCGAGGCTGATTTTATTACACGAAAGGATGGTGAATAATGCCGATGGATGAATTGACCTTAGTAGGTCGAATTGCCGTGTGGGCACTGCCGGTGATTTTGGCTATCACCGTTCATGAAGTCGCCCACGGTTGGGTAGCGAGTAAATTGGGCGATAATACAGCAAAAAACTTGGGCCGCTTAACGCTAAACCCCATCAGCCATATGGATTTAATCGGCACGGTTATTGTGCCAGCCGTATTACTGTACTTGGGTGGTTTTATGTTTGGTTGGGCAAAACCAGTTCCGGTTAATTGGAATAATTTAAAGAACCCAAAACGCGATATGGTTTACGTGGCTATTGCTGGTCCATTAGCCAATTTATTGATGGCCATCGCTTGGGGAGTGGTGATTAAAATAGGATTTATGCTGGGGAGCTCTAACGAGTTTATTTCGATGCCCCTTGTTTACATGGGTTATGCGGGTGTTTTTATAAATGCGGTGCTAATGATGTTAAATTTATTACCCATTTTGCCGTTAGATGGCGGGCGAGTAGTGGCGGGTTTGTTACCGCGTAAAGCAAGTTATGAATTCAGCAAGCTAGAACGGTTCGGATTCCCCATCTTAATCGTTATAATTGCAATGGGATGGCTAAAAGACATACTGGGCCCGCCCGTTTATTTTTTACAAATCAGTATTTTCAAAATACTCGGTCTATAGGAGGACGTGTGAACTCAGAAGTTCCAGCGCAATATCGTCGCGTTTTATCAGGTATGCGACCCACCGGTCGATTACATTTAGGCCATTATCACGGCGTGTTAAAAAACTGGCTTGAATTACAGCAAGAATACAAATGCTATTTCTTTGTAGCAGATTGGCATGCGTTAACGACTCACTACGAAGATCCATCCATCATTGCTGATAGCACATGGGAAATGGTCATTGATTGGCTCGCTGCAGGCGTTGATCATGGTTTGGCAGACTTGTTTATACAGTCGAGCATTCCAGAGCACGCAGAGCTGCATTTGTTGTTGTCTATGATGACGCCATTGGGTTGGTTAGAGCGCGTGCCAAGTTATAAAGATCAACAAGAGAAGTTAAAAGAAAAGGATTTGGCTACCTACGGATTTTTGGGTTATCCACTATTACAAAGTGCCGATATTATGATGTACAAAGCGGGCTTGGTGCCTGTTGGAGCAGATCAAGTTGCCCATGTTGAATTGACTAGAGAAGTAGCACGACGGTTCAATCATTTGTATGGTCGTGAACCGGGCTTTGAAGAAAAAGCGGAAGCGGCGATAAAGAAAATGGGTAAGAAAAACGCCAAAATGTTTAATAAATTGCGTACCTCATTTCAAGAAGGCGGTGATCAAGAGGCATTGGGTGTTGCTCGCGCTTTATTAGAAGCACAGCAAAATATTACAGTAGGCGATAAAGAGCGTTTATTCGGATATTTGGAAGGCAGTGGCCGAGTTATTCTTCCAGAACCACAGGCGTTACTAACTAAAGCATCAAAAATGCCAGGGCTTGATGGGCAGAAAATGTCCAAATCATATGGAAATACCATCGCCTTGCGTGAGGCGCCTGAAGATGTAGAGAAAAAACTTCGGACCATGCCGACTGACCCTGCACGTGTACGCAGAACAGATCCGGGTGACCCGGCAAAATGTCCTGTTTGGCAGTTTCACGAGATTTATTCAGACGATGGAGTGCGTGAATGGGCAAAGGAAGGTTGTCAAACGGCGGGAATTGGCTGTATTGACTGTAAACAACCCGTTATAGATGCGGTTCTAAGAGAGTTGAAGCCGATGCAAGAAAGGGCGCGTGAATATACTGAGCAACCGGATTTAGTGCGTTCAATCATCAATGAAGGCAACGAAAAAGCGCGAGACGTTGCCAAAGAAACGTTAGACGAAGTGAAGTCGGCAATGGGTATGAATTACCTGTAGTCATACAAAAACAGTGTTAGGAAAAGAAAATGTCAGAATTTAAAAACGTAACCGTTGTCAAAAAAGCCAATGTTTATTTTGATGGAAAAGTAGTCAGTCGTACGGTTAATTTCGAGGACGGCTCGATGAAAACGTTAGGTTTTATGATGCCGGGTGACTACGATTTTAATACGGCTGTAGCAGAAGTGATGGAGATATTAGACGGACAGTTAGATGTTTTGCTGCCGGGTTCTGATGAGTGGGTTTCAATTAAAGGTGGTGAATCTTTCGATGTGCCTGCGAACTCAAATTTCCAATTAAAAATTCACAAAGCGACGGATTACTGCTGTTCATTTATTGAATAAATTCTTTAAAGGTCAGCGCCTCCTCAAATTTTTCATTAACAGTCTATACTCTAGTGGTTACTTTCATATACGGACGTACGGACGAAACTGATAATGGCTGATCATCAAAAACCAAGAAGAACTAAAATTGTTGCGACGTTAGGTCCGGCGACTGACGACCCACAAGTTTTAGAGGACCTGATTAAGGCGGGCGTGGATGTTGTTCGTCTTAATTTTTCTCACGGTAGTACAGAAGATCAAAAAAAGCGTGCACAAGCAGTGCGTGATATTTCTATTCGGTTAAATCGTCATGTTGGCATTTTGGGTGATTTACAAGGACCCAAAATTCGTATTGCGCGTTTTAAGGAAGATAAGGTGACTTTGTTAGAAGACGCCAAGTTTTTAATTGATGTGGAATTAGATTCTTCCAGTGGTGATATTAATCAGGTGGGCTGTGAATACGCAGCATTAGCGCAAGACGTTCAAAAAGGTAATCGTCTGATGCTTGATGATGGCAGAATCGTATTAGACGTGGATTCTGTAGAGGGTTCGAAAATACATTGCACGGTGGTTGTGGGCGGAGTGTTATCAAATAACAAAGGCATTAATTTACAAGGTGGCGGTTTATCAGCCAGCGCGTTAACGGATAAAGATAAGCAAGATATCATCACAGCAGCTGAAATAGGCGTTGATTTTGTTGCTGTCTCATTCCCAAGAAATGCTGATGACATGCATCAAGCAAGAGCATTAGTAGAGGCGGCAGGTAGTCATGCACATTTGGTGGCGAAAATTGAAAGAGCCGAAGCCCTTGATGTGCTTGAAGAGATTGTTGATGCCTCTGATGTAGTGATGGTGGCTCGCGGTGATTTAGGTGTTGAAATTGGCGATGCTAACTTACCGCCAGTACAAAAAAGCCTTATTCGCATGGCGAGGGATAGGAATACAGCCGTTATAACGGCGACGCAAATGATGGAGTCGATGATTGAAAATCCTATTCCTACACGAGCAGAAGTATTTGACGTAGCTAATGCTGTGGCGGATGGAACCGATGCGGTTATGTTGTCAGCTGAAACCTCGGTGGGTAAATATCCGGTCAAAACAGTGGAAGCTATGGGCAGGATTTGTGAACAAACGGAACGTCAGCCTCGTACCATACGCTCACGTCATCGAATGGGTAATCAGTTTGAGCGGATTGATGAAGCGATAGCATTGTCTGCAATGTATGTTGCGAATCATACTGATATTCAAGCAATTGCTGCATTCACAGAAACAGGTTCCACGCCTATGAGGATGTCTCGTATTAGYTCRGGGATTCCTATATTCGCAATGGTTCCAAATGAATCTATTTGTCGYCGAGTATCTTTATACCGCGGTGTAACCCCTGTTTTAATGAATATCCCCCAGAGTAGCTCTATGGATATTAATCGTGCGGCCATGACGAAGTTAAAGCAGCTTGATATTATCAAATTGGATGACTTGGTGATCATCACAACAGGTGAAATGACAGGGCATTATGGTGGTACTAACACGATGAAAATTATGCAGGTTGAATAAGCCTAGCCTRGCTCTTTTACGTTAGCAGGCTATGGTAGACTAAAGTCCAAATTCTCGTTCTGTTAAAAAATAATGGAAAATCTACCGGATAATGTTGTGCCTATTCAGCAACCGCTTGCGCTGGTTGATGGTGAGCCGTATCAGGACTTGCCGGAAGATCTTTATATACCCCCCGATGCGCTCGAAGTATTTCTAGAAACCTTTGAAGGGCCTCTAGATTTGTTGTTGTATTTGATTAAACATCAAAATTTGGATATTTTGGATATCCCCGTTTTAAAAATCACAGAGCAGTACATTGAATACATCGAAATAATGGAAAACCTTCGTATGGAACTGGCGGCTGAATATTTGGTAATGGCGGCCATGTTGGCGGAAATAAAATCGAGAATGTTGTTACCCAAGAAGCTAAATGCGCTAGACGAGGAAGAGGACCCTAGAGCGGAACTGATAC